>JAAVHD010000011.1 GCA_014799915.1 Oscillibacter sp. | reverse complement strand
ATTACGATGAAAACCTGTTCCTGCGTACCGTCGAGGGCAACCCCATGATCGACAAGGCGTACAAGATGGTCCTGGCGGCGGCGTGATGCGCTGCGTCAAATCGGGAGCGTACAGCTATCGGCTGTGCGCTCCTTATTTTATTTCAGTGAAAGTGAGGAAATCCCATGTCTGCAAAAGTTTTAGCGACCACCGAAAATATGCCTTACGCCGATTGGTTGGAGCTGCGCAAGCAGGGCATCGGCGGTTCGGACGCATCCGTGGTCTGCGGCATCAGCCGCTACAAGTCCCCTGTGGAGTTGTGGATGAACAAGACGGGGCAGCTCCCGGATCAGGAAGCTGGAGAAGCTGCCTACTGGGGTACGCAGCTGGAACCCTTTGTCCGGGCCGAGTTCACCAAGCGTACCGGAATCGAGGTACGGACCGTCAACCAGCTCCTCCAGAGTGAGGAATACCCGTTCATGCTCGCCAATCTGGATGGCATCTGTGAGGTCCCGGACGTGGGAACCTGTATCTTTGAAGCGAAAACCGCTTCGGCTTACAAGGCTGGCGAGTGGGAAGATACGATCCCCGACGAGTACGCGCTCCAGCTTGCCCATTACATGGCCGTGACTGGATACGCCGGGGCCTACATCGCCGTTCTCATTGGCGGCAACACCTTCAAATGGAAGTTCATAGAGCGTGACGAGGAATTGATTTCTATGCTCATTGAGCTGGAATCGGCCTTCTGGGACCATGTGCAGAACTGCACTCCCCCACCGCTGGATGGCTCCGATGCTTCGGCTAAGTTCCTGGCGGATCGCTTCTGTGACAGTATCCCCCAGTCCCACATCACCCTGCCTGATACTGCGGTTACGCTGCTGGCACAGTACGATGAAGCCTGTGAACAGTTGGAGATCGTCACCGAGCAGAAACAGCGCGCCGAGAATCTTCTGAAGGAAATGATGGGCGAAAATGAGGTAGGGACTGCTGGTGATCGTATCGTCACTTGGAAAAGCATGTCCCAGGAGCGGCTTGACAGCAAGACGCTGAAAGCGGAGCATCCGGCCCTGTGCAAGAAGTATACCAACAAAACATCGTATCGCCGCTTCACAGTTAAGGCGGCAAGCTGAATGGAGGTTCATTATGGATAACTCGAAACTCAAAGGCCGCATGAGCGGTAAGGTGCAGGAGTTACAGCCGCCTGTTGAGGTCGTGGAGGCTGTCGCCGATACCTCCCTGGCCCCAGTAAGCTCAGCTTATCTGGCCCTGACTAACAACGCACTGCACATCATCCGAGCCAACTTGAAAAGCCAGCCCCTGACGTTGGATCTCTTTGACATCGTGAAGTCCCCGTCTGGCGGCTCCACGGTGTTTGAGGTTCCTGGGCTGTCCGGGACCGAGGCGGAAAAGGAGCTGGTGGGCATTGTCCTGGACTACACCACACCCCGCGCCTATTGGGATACCCCCGATCCGGTGGANGGTACGCCGCCNGTNTGCNTGAGCCAGNACAGCATCATTTCCNACGATGGNAAAGCCTGTGCGCATTGCCCTTATAACGACTTCGGCTCCAAAGACGGAGAGAGCAATGCCAAGGCATGTAAAGAATCCGTGCTGCTGTTCCTGCTGCGGCCCAACAGTATCATCCCTCTCCTGGTTCGGGTTCCTGTTACCAGCAAGCCGCGGTTCTTGAAATACTCCACACGGCTGCTGAGTACCCTGACGCCGATCAGCAGCGTGGTCACGAAGATCACCTTAGAGAAGGCTACCAGCAAGCAGGGCAAGCCTTACGCCCTGTTTAATTTCCAGACGGTTGGTACTCTCACCTCGGAGGAAGCTGCTCAGGCCAAGGCTTTCGGTCAGCAGTTCATGGAGATCGTGAACGCCGCCCAGATGGTGCCGGAGCTGGCGGAGGCGAGCTAAAGTTAAGATACGCTATGACGGCCCGGTGTTCCTGCTTTGCGGCAGGGATGTCGGGCCATTTACTTTTGAGGAGAGATCATTATGGACTATAGCGAACTCAAGAAAATCTTCCAGGAATTAAAACGCACTTCTCCAAAGGAAGATCTGACGGCGCATATCATCTTCACAGAAGACAGCTTTACCAAGGAATATCCCCTGTTGAGCCGCACCTATCGTGTCAGCAGCAACAATAACGGTTATTGGACTGGCTTAATCAGCCGCTCCATCTTTGCTTACTGTCTGGATGTGACCAGCGATCAGGGTGTCCGGCTCGATTGGTATATGGAGGAAGAAGGGAATCCAGGCGGCTGGAAGGTGGAGGACTGCTATATCCTGGAGCAGATGCGGGATGCGGCTGCTATTCCGGCACTTTCACAGACAGAGCAGGACGATGGGACGGTCTGCTATTTCTTCGGGGATACCACGATCCGGGTCCGTGAATCTCGTGAGGATGGGACGCTCCGCTTAGAGCCTGTGGCGGGAGATCAGGCAGCTTGCGGTGAATGGGCAGATCTGCCTATCGACCGTGTGTACGGCTACTGTACGCTGTTGGAGCGTCATCTGAACAAGGGGAAATGAAATCTGGGCAAAGAAAAGGAAGGTGTTGCTATGCGTGTATTAGTAGTTGAGCCGGAGCGCAGGCCGGAGGTAAGGGAAATCGACGGATCTCTGAGATCCATGCAGGAGATCGTGGGCGGTTTGATCCAGCCTGTGTATCCGTTCGATGATCCTGTTGTCCTGGTCTGTAACGACGAGGGCAAGGTGATGGGTCTGCCAGCTAACAGGGGCCTGCGGGATAAAGACGGGCAGATATACGATATTGTGTGTGGGACATTCTTTATGTGTGGTGCCCCCGGCGACAGTGACCACTTCACTAGCTTGACCCCGGAGCAAATCGAGCGGTATCAGGAGCAGTTCTATACGCCCGAAATGTTCTGGGGTATGGATGGCCGGATCGTCTGTCTGCCGCTGGAGGTGGATTGAGACATGAAGCCTGATAACCCACTCTACGAGAAGTCCGTAGCTGTTACTGGCAAGCTGGACAGCTATACCCGTAAGGGTATCCAGGACCGGTTACGGAAGTTGGGAGCCAAACCTGTATCCAAGGTGAGCAAGCGGACTGATTATCTGATCCTGGGAGCAAGGCCTGGCAATAAGCTTGTCAAGGCCTTGGCACTGGGGATCAGTGTTCTGTCTGAGCGGGAATTTGAGGATATGTCCAGTCAGAAAGGAGGCCAGTATCGCAGATGAAAATTCTGATAGTAGAACCTGGGCACAAGCCAAGACCAGCAGAGATTGATGGTACGGTAGAAGCCATGCGGGAGATCGTAGGCGGAAAAATCCAGGCTATGTATCTGTCAGAGGATATAGCCCTGGTATTCAATAATGATCCGGATATGCCGCTCCCGCCTCAGAACCGGGGCGTACGGAATGACATCATTCGCGGAGTGTTTTTCCTATGCGGTGCGCCAGAGGATGGGAACTACTTCGTTTCCCTAACGGATGAACAGCTCCGGCACTATATGGAAGCCTTTGCCTTGCCAGAAGTGTTCCTGGATCTTGGCGGACGTACCATAATCCTGCCTTGCAGAAAAGAAGGGAGTTTTGACCGTGAAAGTTAAGGCATACATCCATAGTCTGAAAGACCACGTGCATGACCGCCATGTGCTGGGTGATGCTGAGATCATCCGGCAGATTGGCGATAACCTGTATCTGACGGAGGTCAACGGCGTCCGGTGTACGGCAATCTTCAATATCTTCACCGGAGCCTATTACGTTGACGATGTATACGGCATTCAGCGAGAGGCCGCTCATGTGCAGGAAACACAAGGCAGTGGTGGTAAGTGAGGTGGGATAAGATGGGGCATGGAAAGGAGCGATGACGATATGCAACGATTCAATATCAACTGGACGGCGAAAGCCCTGGTCAATCAGATGGAGAAGGGCAAAGTCAACTACGATAACGCCGTGCAGCGCAATCTTGTGTGGGACGAGGAGAAGAAGTCCCTACTGATCCACAGCATGATCTACGGCTATGCGATTCCCGCCATGTACTTCACTCGTGATGAAGATGGCATTTATGACAGCTTGGATGGAAAGCAGAGGTCAAACGCTATCAGCGAATTTCTTCATGATGAGTTTGCGCTGTCCATCAACACCCCTGCTGTCGTAGACGACAACGGGGGTGTTGAAGATGTCAGCGGACTGCGTTTCTCGCAGCTGCCTGAGTGGGCACAGGATCGGATCAAGGATTACAATCTCACGATCTATTATTATGAGGGAATGACAGAAACAGAGATCAGGGAGTTCTTCCGCAGGCTGAATAACGGCAAGCCTTTGAGTGCCATTGAGTTGACCCGTGCTAACGTCCCCTGCATAACAATATTCCAGCAGCTTGCCAGACACAAGGCAATTCAGTTCGTAGTTTCGGAGGCTGGTAGGAAACGGTTCACGGACGAGATGATTGCCATGCAGTTATACCAGCTCATTACAGAGGAGTACCCCGACTTCTCCACCAAGCCCTTCCGGGAATGGGCCAGTAAGGTTGAGGTCAACAGTGAAACGCTGGACGCGATCAACGCTGGGCTGGATGCCTACATGGTGTTCGCCAGGAGCCTGATGGATGTCAACAACAAAGTCCTCCGCACCGTCAAGGTCAGGACGCATTTTATCAGTTGTGCCTATTACTGTTGTCTGGCAGTCGAAAGCGGCGTGGAGCGGGAAGAGATCAACCGCACTTTGACCGAGTTCTTCAGCGGTCATCCTTCCGTATCGCCGGAGTACAATCACACGGTATCTGCTGGCAGCGCAAAGCCTACTTCGGTGCAGACACGCCGGGATGTTATGCGATCGTTGCTTCCGGTAGTCGAGGATGAGGAAGCTGACCCGGAAAAGGTTGATCTTGATAATGTGGGCGATTCAGCACAATTCGAGGGGGAGAATTATGTGCCATAGAGTTAGCTGATGTGTATGGTGTCCAAAAGAAGGATGTCTGCATGTAGATCACCTGCGCTGAAATTATCAACTGCCAGCATAGGCGGTGCAGTATTCATGAGAGGGGGTGTAGGAATGGTACGCACGTTTTTGGGGTTCATAGTCACGTTGGTAGTCCTGTTCATCACGGAGCACATCTGAAATCAAACGGAGGATTCTTAACTATGCCAATCTTGAGCTTACTTGCAACAACCATAGCCCAAATTGCCGAGGGGGCCGTACTGGCTGCCTCGGTGTACCTGGTCAATCGAGGGGTGAGGCACCCGATGCGAAGCCGGAAGAAGTAATAGCAACCGGTGGGAGTGGGTATGCCGCTCCCACCGGAAATTTGCAAAAATGCGATGCCTGAGTCGATTGTCCAACCCGTCCACCTTGTCCGCCGGTTTTGGTACAGGTATATACGGGGGTATCCCTTTTATTTTTGGTGGACTTGGTGGACAAGGTGGATACGATACAAGCGAGGTCTCTTTTATCTTCGGTTTCTCATCTACTTGTATCTACGCAGCTTTGTGTTATACTTTGCATTAGTATATCTTTTAATAGGACAGAGCATAGAATACGAGGAGGAATATGCAAATGGGAACGGATAGAGATTCTTACTGCTATCAGACGTGGGATACTCTTGAACTGCCAATCGATTTAAGCAAAAAGGGGCTCGCGAGCAAACTCGGCTGTTCAAGCCATCAAATTGACAGTGCCCTTAAAGCCTTGGATGGGAAAAATGCGGATGTACTTAATTCCTGCTATTCTAAATTGGTTCGAGGCCGAAATGCAGGCGTGACGCCGGACAAGCGGAATTCTAACGTGCTGGATACTACAACTTTTGCGTTTTACTGGGAAATTATTGAATTACTAAAAGCGTTGACAACAGCAAAGCAGAAAAACAAGCGTGCAAAGGAAGACAAACTGGCTGCATACACTTTTGAGGTATTAGCCAATGATTTGTCTAAAAAGCTTACAGAATCCGTTCCGCTAAATTTTTCCCAGAGGAAAATATTGAATGATCCAAATATTCAAAATAAAATGAACACGGACTTCTTAAACGAGGTCCATAAACGCCTTGAAGCAGTGAAATACATAGTCGAGCACGACCCTACATCAGAACAAATATTAGCAGTATGTGACAAACTCGATTCTTTGATAATGGAGTGGATTTATGATAAAAATTATGATTATTATGAAGCTAAGAAAATTACTGTGCGAAGCGTAGAGACGTTATATGACAGCCTAATGCAGGTGCGGACAGACAGATATACTGCCGATACATCTGGCAATTCTATTATACCATATGATGCAGCATCTCGAATACCGCCCACCATACGATTTGAAGCCTCATCAGATATAATAGAGGAGCTTCAACAACTTCTTCCCCAGAAAACTAAACGAATCAAGGATAAGCAAAAGCTCACTGAACTAGCCCACATCTATGAGCGATTTTTAACCTTCAATATAGACGAGCAGGAAAAAGAATCTGTGTCCGCTTCTATTAAGAGCTATCTTACATTAAAGGATTATGTTGCTCCGAAAGAAAATCAGAGCAAAGCCATCGAAGACGACATCCGCAGAGATTTAACAAAATTTGTCAAAGAACAGTTTTCTGAGTTACAAGAGCTGAAGTATATTCCGTTTCCGCATTCTACTTACGAATCACATTCTCTGCAAACCGATTTTCTCAAAGAGCGGATCAAAAATGTGCAAGCAAAGATTATGTATGAGTTTTATGAACCGTTCCGGCTTCTCAGGATATTTTACTCTATCCGCAACTTTACCTGCACCAGCAAGGTTGCTTCCGATTTTATGAATGATATTCTCAAAAACAGNCCGCCCTTTCATCAGCTTGTGATTCAAATGGAGTGGGCAATAGTTCAACTCAGTAAAGAGAATCCTCAATTACCGNTACCAAAANTNTTTTTAGAACCCCCGGAAGCAGAGNCTTTCTTAGACTATTTTAGTCGGATTCCGGAAAAAGAGTTCTTGCAAGTATANAGAAAAACCGTTGTTCCGGATTTCTCAGAAGAACCTGAANCATTGGAATCCGTCTTAGCGTCGCTGACCACTGGCGCGTATTTGGATAATACTCTATTGGAGGCGACCGCTGTTTCTTCTCTGCTTTTTTGGTCATGCCAGATAGCNATGGTGGATAGCATAAACANATGGACAGGANTGCTAAAGGATGATTATGAAAATTTAGNGAAATTCTATCGTGAAATTGACGAATCTAGAAAGAGAAGGCAAGTGGAAATTNCCCAAAAGNTGCATAAATACACCTGATGGTTTCNGATAAGGANGGATTTTGTTATAGATAACCAATAAGCATCATNACTTCACAGACTTTGTTGAGTGATGATGCTTNTTNGTCATTTTNACATATCCCNCTATTTNTATAAAACNAATAATTCNGGACATATNTNGCTTTTAGCGATATTATAAGAGCAACAGCACCGGAGCTGGATTGTGTACCTTGAAAACTGCATATTAGGAGGCAAAAATGCAAGATTTNTACAACTTTTCCGACGTTCCTATATCGCCTGAAGAGCAAGCGGAACTTGAACGACGGGCAGACCAGGCTTTGGCTCCTCGGAACAAGGATGGACTCATCGCTCCCATCATCCCAACCGGTCCCGGACCAGCCGCAGATATGGCGGGCCAGCTCTATTACCCCGCCCTCAAACCTGATCAGAATGGGTGTGTTTCCCCGATTATTTTTGACCGAGATTTCGTTGGAGGGCAACTACCNCCCTACATGGAGTATGCGCCAGGGTGGGAACGGCCTGACCGGCCATATGACGGGCGCTCTTTGGANGGNATCGTTTACTGTGATCCGGTTCGGAATTTGCCGCCNTACCAGCAGGCGCTGNTGCGGCAGACCCCTGGTTTGCCACCACCGACANACCAACCGGTGNATGATTTTGNGCCNACAANCTTTGTTCTGCCCAAGCCAGTACAGAAAACCCCGTATGGGATGGCCGTGGAGACAANNGAGGGNAANGANCTNCTCTCAAANTTCAANGTCACTGCGGTGCGGCGGTTCNTCATCAAAAAGNACCGNGANTCGGATACGNANGAATTTGAACTGGAAGTTTCCCATANCGGGNCNGTTATCGGCCAACTCGTNGTAGGNGCAGGNAGCCTNGACAATTTAGTGCCAATCATCACCAAGNGNTTCCCNGCCTGCCATACTAACGAGGATGCTGCGAAAGCAAGTCTTCGGATTGCCAACAGTATCCGGGATCAGATTCCCAGCTTGCCTACCGTCACGGTGGTCAAGTCACCAGGATTCATCAACTTGGGCAATAAGTGGTGCTATGCGCACGATTGTGCTCGGTTTGNCGGTTCGGTAGAATTCCGGACGGGATACACTATTCCCTGTGATCCCCAAATCTCGCCGAGGCAAGCACTCCAGGCTGCGCTGGGGGTTTTAGAGCTGGCACCGGAATCCCCCACGATGTGGGCGCTGCTTCTTGTTGGTCATCTCGGGTTGCTTTACAACCTCTTCGAGGCCGCAGGGATACCGCCTCAGTTTGTGACACTTCTNCTTGGTCAAACAGGGAGCTTCAAAACCTCGACGGCACTAGCCCTGTTCCGGCCATTCCCGGAGTTGCCCAAGACACCGGAAGCCACATTTCGTGATACAAAGGCTGCTCTTGAGGTCAAGATCGGCGCTGCCTGCAGCCGGGCGCTTATTATCGACGATTTTCAACCGGCGGTTACATCTGCGGCTGGGAAGGAAATATTGGAAAAGCTAGAGNTNATCNTACGGCTGTTNGGAGACGGAGTAGCCAAGTCTCGTAGCAATAGTGAACTTGGCCGGGCAAAAGAATTCCACCCTGCAGGATGTTGCCTCATCACAGGTGAGGATCGCGGCGGCAGTCACTCCTCGTTACTTCGGTGCCTGGTACTTTCCGTGCAAAAAGGAGAAATTTGGGGTGATCGCCTGAAATTTTTTCAAGATCATCCGGAATTTTTACGCACGCACTATCACCATTTCCTGCGGTGGGTTGGTGAAAACGGTGCTGAAATTATTGACTCTATTCGTCAAGAATTTCAGCACGAACGCGAACTTTTTGGAGAGGCCTTGCAAGAACCACGGCAGGTAGACATTGCGGCAACGCTGATGCTTACAGCCAAAATTTTGATTGCCTATGCACAAGCGGTCATGAGTCTGAGCAAAGATAAAGTAACTGCCCTCGAAAAACAATGGGCCGATATCATTGTCGAGCTTCTTCTCCGTAGTGAGGAGGACACCGTGGAACTGGACCCTGCGAGGATGTATCTGGAGGCGTTGTTTAACCTCCACTCCGCCGGTCGGATTCAGGTTGCTCCCGATCAGGCATCGTTTAAGCCAGGCAAACACATTGGGTTCGAGAAGAATGGTTGCTGGTGGCTCCTGCCCCATGAGGCCTACGCTAACGTCCTGCACTATTGGGATGAGCAAAGGGAGCGGTTCCCGCTGAAGGAGGGAAAAGTTCATGCCCTGCTGGCACAATCGGAAGTAATCAATACTTCGCAAGAGAATCGGAGTGGGAAGATCAAAACCTTGTACCTCGTCAAATCCTCTTTGGAGGGTCGCCCTCGGATGTTGGTCCTTCGTGTGGAACAAGCGAGAAAATACATCGAAAAAAGCGAAAATTAAGGAGAAAAGAATGAAATCAGTCGAATTTGAACCTGGTTCGGGAAATATTCCAGCAGTTTTGACGATCAAGGACCTCCAGAAACTACTCCGCGTATCCACGAATACTGCCTATGGATTGGTCCGTTCCGGCGAAATTCGGGCCAAAGTTGTTGGTCGCCAGATACGAANCACGCGGAACGAAGTCGAACGCTATCTAAATTCATGACGTGTCAATGGAGGGCGGCGAAACGCCGCCCTCCACCATATTATAAAGGAAAGGAGCACCTCAATGTCCGCAAAACGCGCACCCAAAGGCGATGGCTCTGTCTACAAGAGGGGCAACACTTGGTATGCTTATCTCCCGATGGGTAAAGGACCGGACGGAAAAACAATTCGTGTCCCGGTAGGCCACAGTAAGATCAAGAGCGAGGCCAAAGCTATGCTTGATGAGGCCCGCTATCGCCGTGACCACGGTGAGATGGTTCGGTTGTCTTCCAAGAACGCCGGAGCCTACTTCACCTATTGGCTGGAAGAGATCAAGCGTCCCAGCTGTCGGAGCACCGCCACTTGGGCGTGGTACAATAATATTGTCACCAAGCATCTGACCCCCGCCTTTGGCAGCATGAAACTGAGCGAGATCACTAAACCGGTGATCCAGCGCCACCTCAACGCCATGAGCAAGCAGAAAAATCCACCCTATCGCACCATCAAANGCATCCGCGATACCCTGAAACAGATTTTTGACGAAGCTGTGCAGGATGATCTCTTACGGGGAAANCCNGCAAACAATGTAGTCCTGCCCAAACCTCCGAAGAAATCTCANGCNGAATCATTCAANGCCTTCACNCCNGAAATGCGTAAGGNCCTCATTGACGCTGCGGATCAGGATNCCATNATGGCTCCCATTATACACTTNCTNCTNTGGAATGGCAANCGNATTGGNGAAGTTCTNGCACTGAATTGGGANCANATCGACTTCGAGGAACATACCGTCCGTACCGAGCAGGCCATTCAGCGGGTATACGATGACGGAGGCCACTACGAAGAAGTAGTCGGAGGCTGCAAAACGCCCACCTCTATCCGGACTAATTACATGCCTGAAATCCTGGTGGAAAAGCTGCTGGCGTGGAGGGACTACCTGGAGAGCCAGCCAAACGGGCAGGAGCTGATCGCCCCTTCTGCCCCTGTGTTCCCCAGCACCCGCACCTGGAAGCGCCGTACATACTCCGGGTTCCGCAGTTCCTACCGCCATTTCCTGGAGCGGAACGGACTTCCTACAGAACACATGAACCTCCATCGCTTCCGTCACACCGCGGCAACCATGATGCTGGAGGAGGGCATCAATCCCCGTATCGTCCAGGAGGAGCTGGGCCATGCGGACATCAAGACCACCCTGGGGACCTACTCCCATGTCATTCCCAGTCTGCACAAAGATGTTGCCAAGGCCAAGGATGCCTTGCGGCGCAAGGAATAGCGGTCTGCGAAGCCGGAGCTTATTTGTAGCTTATCTGCTGCTTATCACCTGACTTTACCTGTGAAAAGCCGGTAAAACCTGGTATTTACCCTTTTTGATGGAGATTCCCATAAGCCCTAAAAAAGTACAACATTCGACTTGAAATACAGAAAAATCACCGAGAACCTATTGTTCTCGGTGATTTTTCTTGGTCCGAGTGACTGGATTCGAACCAGCGGCCTCTTGAACCCCATTCAAGCGCGATACCAAACTTCGCCACACCCGGATGCCATATTGTGCTGCGTGATGTCAGCTAAAATAAGATAGCACACTCCGGGAGATTTTGCAAGAGTTTTTTTGAAATTTTTTAAAAGAATTTTCTCTCCGCCTATTGACCGGCGATCTCCGCCACGGCAGAGGTCGCGGCATCCACTTCCTCCGGTGTGGTGAACCAGCCTGGGCTGAAGCGCACGGTGCCCTGGGGGAAGGTACCCAGGGTCTTATGAGCCGCCGGAGCGCAGTGGAGGCCGCAGCGGGTCAGGATGCCGTATTCCTGCTCCAGACGGCTGGCAGCAATGGCGTTGTCCACATTCTGAAAGTCCACCGACACGACGCCTACCCGATCCTCCAGCTCCCAGGGGCCCGCCAGATGGATCTCCGGGATCTCCCGCAGCCGCTCCAGCAGCCGGGCAGTCAGCATGGTTTCATGCTCCCGCAGGGCCGGTATGCCGGTCTCTGTTACAAAGTCCACCGCCGCCTGAAAGCCGTAGATCCCCGGCAGATTGGGCGTGCCGGACTCAAACCGGTCCGGCATATAGGACGGCTGAATCTCCATGTCCGAAGCGCTGCCGGTGCCGCCGGTAATGATGGGCGTCAGCCCACGGGCAAACTCTGGCGACAGCAGTAGTGCCCCTATGCCGCTGGGACCCATGAGGCCCTTGTGACCCGGGACGGACAGGGCGGACAGCCCCCAGCCCTCGAAATCAACCTCCCAGTGTCCCGCCGTCTGGGCCGCGTCCAGGGCGAAGGGGACCCCGTGTTCACGGCAGATCTTTCCTACCCCAGCCGCGTCCTGCACCGCGCCGCCCATGTTGGAGGCGTGGGCCAGCAGCACCAACCGGGTATTGGGCCGGAGCATCCGCCGGACGTCCTGCGGGTCCAGCCGCCCTGCTCCGTCGCACGGAACACGGTCGAACGCCACGCCCGCTGCCGCCAGATCCTGCAATGGCCGCATGACGGCGTTGTGCTCCACGGAGCTGACCAGACAGTGATCCCCGGGCCGCAGCCAGCCCCGCAGGATCATATTCAGCCCCATGGTGTTTCCGGAGGTCAGCACACAGCAGGCGGGGTCATTGTGGCCAAAGAGCCGGCACAGCCCCTCCCGCAGCAGCAGAGTGGTCATCTCCGCGTCCTGCGCGGAGGCGTAGACGCCCCGGTTGACGGAGGCCCCCACCTCTCGCATATACCGCAGCATGGCCTCCGCCACGGCGGGCGGCTTGGGGAAGGATGTGGCGGCGTTGTCCAGATAGATGACGGGCATGGCGGTTCCTCCTTATAAGAGTGACGTTTTTCTCATTTTACCACAGGATGAGGAATTTGACAAATGATCCGCCGTTTTCTCCCTTTTACCTTTCGTGTTGATAAGCGTCTATAAATTCTCCCCTTCGTGGAAATGATTGACAGGGCAGTTGGAAGATCTCCATGTTGTTTGTACAAATAGAATTCCTATCACAAAAAGCTATTTCAGATTAAATAGTTCTTTTACAATACTGAACATCTCATCTTGCGTTCTGGTTCCATCATTAACAATACATGGAACTGCATTTTCTTCACATTCTGCTTTTACTTGTTTAGCAAACAGAATATCTCGTTCCATCCAATTATAAAAAGCCTGTTGCTTATCGGAACACCCTTCCAAAATATATGGGACCCATTCACGCTCTTTATAATGTGATATCTGAAAATCTGGGGTTGGAATTATCGAAATGTATTCCTTTTTTCCGTATTTCACCATTACATTTGGAGTATATGCAGCTCCTTCGGTTACAATAAAATCAGCATCAATTTTCTCCAAATATTCAAACACCAATTCTGATATTTCATCATAGATAAGAAATTCATCTTCACACTGTATCAATGGTTCCCTCATCCAAATTTCATCCGGTGTCATAGTGACACTATTTTTACATGCGGGATATCCCTTTTTTGCCGCACTATGAGTAAATTTATCTAAAAAATCATCAACTTTGAAATAATATGCACCATATTCCTTTGAAATTCGTTCAGCAACTGTACTCTTTCCGCTGCAAGGCGAACCACCTATAAAAAGAACTTTTTTATTCATGATCCTTTGCCCCTTTCATAGATTTTCTTTTCCAGATACGAGAATAGACATTTACCAATTCGCTGGATTCCGATTTACCGCATCAATTGTATCACAGCCACTGTCCTGTTTCAAGCTGCCAGCAGTAAAATCGCTGGGGCGTAGCTCGATCAACACGAAAGAGACATGGGACGCCGGTTTTCAAAAAAAATTGCTGTCACGGCGAAAAAGGGCTTGACAAATCGGCCCGATTGCGGTAATATACCCTTGTTCCGCGTTTGGACGCTTAGCTCAGCTGGCTAGAGCACCTGCTTGACGTGCAGGGGGTCAGCGGTTCAAGTCCGTTAGCGTCCACCAAAGAAAAAGGACTGCCTCTGGCAGTCCTTTTTCTTTAGAATGAACCGCGTATACCGAAACAGGACAGGCCCATGCGCGGAAGACCGTACACACAGGTTTTTTATTTTGCTCTTCAAACTGCTGCACTTCATCAAGGAATCATATAAGAATAGGAACAAGCCGCATGAATACGTATCTCCAAATTTTCCTCATTACCGCCTTGACCGGCGCGGGGGGACTGGCCCTGGGCGGCGGACTGGCCGCCATGGTCCACAGTCCCTCTGACCGGACGGTGAGTCTTCTTCTGCGCTTCACCGCGGGCGTTATGCTCAGCGTAGTGTGCTTCGATCTGGTGGCCGACGCCGCCGGGGAGGCCGAGATCCTGCCCGTGCTGTGCTGGATCATGATCGGCTATCTCTGCACGTATCTGCTCAACTGCTGGATCGACAAGCAGGCCCACCATACCCACAGCCATGGGGGCCACGGCCACGGTGAACATGACCATGATCACGAGCATGGGCACCACCACGACCATACCCCTGATCACGACATCCATCTGGGCGCGGACAACGGCGAGCTGTGCGCCTGCGGCCACCACTCCCTCCACACGGCAGGGCTGGTGCTGGCTGCGGCGGTGGCCCTGCACAACGTGCCCGTGGGCATGGCGATCGGGGCCACCTTCGCCGGCTCGGCCGGCGGCCTGCTCTCGGCGCTCATCATTGGCCTGCACAACATTCCCGAGGGTATGAGCATCGCCGCTCCTCTGCTTGCGGGAGGCTCCAGGCCCGCCGGGGCCGTCGGCATCGCCGCTCTCAGCGGTCTGCCTGCCATTCTGGGGGCTCTGCTGGGCTATGGCGCGGGAACGATGAATCCCCTGCTGCTGGCTATTTCTCTCAGCTTCGCTGCCGGAGCGATGCTGTACGTCATTTTTGGCGAGCTCCTGCCTGAGGCGGAACACCTCTGGCAGAACCGCCTGTCCGGTCTGTCCACCATGCTGGGGATGCTTCTGGGCATGGCGCTGATCTTTATGCACACTCATTAACACGAGGAGGACCTGATTTATGTCTTCACAGCTTCCTGCGCCGCGGGCGGACGGCAGCGGCGTCCTGGTAGGGACGCTGCCCCGCGCCATCCACCTGGTGCCCCTGGATACCATCGACGGCTTCGATGTGCGCCCCGGCTTTTACGACATCAACGGCGCTACCGCCATCCCCGGCGGTGTGAACTTTACCATTTCTTCCCATGGAGCCTCCTCCATCGAGCTGCTGCTGTTCCGCCGGGGAGAGGATCAGCCCTTCGCCGTGCTGCCCTTCCCCAAGCGCTACCGGATCGGCAACGTGTACTCCATGATCGTCTTCAAGCTGAACATTGAGGACTTCGATTACGCCTACCGGGTGGACGGCCCCTACGAGCCGGAGAAGGGCAAGATCTTCGACAAGAGCAAATACCTCCTGGACCCCTACGCCAAGGTAGTCACCGGCCAGAGCGATTGGGGCGCTACCGCCCCCCGAGGCCAGCACTACCGTGCCGGGGTGGTCCGGGACGACTTCGACTGGGGCGATCAGGCGGGGCCGCTGATCCCTATGGAGGACCTCATTATCTATGAGCTCCACGTTCGGGGCTTCACCCAGGACAGCTCCTCCGGCGTGGCCCACCCCGGGACTTTTGCCGGGCTTATGGAGAAGCTGCCCTACCTCAAGAGTCTGGGGGTCAACGCCATCGAGCTGATGCCCATCTTTGAGTTCGACGAGATGCAGGACTACCGGGAGGTGGACGGTCAGAGGCTGTACAACTACTGGGGCTACAGCACCGTCTGTTTCTTCGCTCCCAACACCAGTTACGCCTCCAAGGAGGAGGTCAACCACGCGGGCACCGAGCTGAAAAAACTGATCCTGGCCTGCCACCAGCAGGGCATGGAGGTCTACCTGGACGTGGTGTTCAACCACACCGCCGAGGGCAACGAGCGGGGCCCCTTCTTCTCCTTCAAGGGATTGGACAACAATATCTATTATCTTCTGACCCCGGACGGGAAATACTACAACTTCAGCGGCTGCGGAAACACGCTCAACTGCAACCATCCCATCGTCCACCAGATGATCATGGACTGCCTGCGCCACTGGGTCACCGCCTACCGGGTGGACGGCTTCCGGTTTGATCTGGCCTCCATTCTGGGCCGCAATGAGGACGGTTCGCCCATGAACAAGCCGCCCCTCCTTCAGGCTATGGCCTTCGACCCCATCCTGGGGGATGTGAAGCTCATTGCCGAGGCGTGGGACGCCGGTGGGCTCTATCAGGTGGGTTCCTTCCCATCCTGGAACCGCTGGGCGGAGTGGAACGGCCGTTATCGGGACGATATCCGCCGCTATCTCAAGGGGGACGACGGCTGTGCCCAGGCGGCGGCCCTGCGGCTGGTGGGCTCCCGGGATATGTACGACGTGAACGGGCGGAAGGACGCCTCCGTCAACTTCATCACCTGCCACGACGGCTTCACCCTCTGGGATCTCTACTCCTACAACTACAAGCACAACGAGAAAAACGGCTGGAACAACACCGACGGCGCCAACGACAACAACAGCTGGAACTGCGGCGCGGAGGGCGAGACCGGGGACGAGGGCGTCAACGCCCTGCGCCGCCGGATGTGCCGCAACGCTTTCGCCCTGCTCATGTGCTCCCGGGGCATCCCCATGTTCCTGGCGGGGGACGAGTTCAGCAACACCCAGTTTGGCAACAACAACGCCTACTGTCAGGACAACATCACATCCTGGCTGGACTGGAACCTGCTGGAGAAGAACCAGGGCATGTTCCGGTTTTTCCAGTACATGATCCGCTTCCGCAAGGAGCACCGGGTTCTGCGTACCAATCTCAGCGACGGCTGCTGGGGGCATCCGGACGTCAGCTTCTACGGCGTGGACGGACCTCGGGGCGGCTTCGGCGATCATGAGCACTATGTGGGCGTACTCTACACCGGCGGCGAGCGGGGCGTGGGACCCAAGGCCGTCTATGTGGCGTCCAACGCCTGGTGGGAGGAGCTCTATGTCCGCCTCCCTGAGCTCCCGCCCTCCGTCTGCTGGTATCTCAGCGTTGACACCTGGGAGGAGACCGTGATCGAGCAGGCGATCCCCACCACCGGCGGGTTCATTATCCGGCCCCGGAGCGTGATGGTGTTTGTGGGGCGGTAATGTAGAATTTCTCAAGTCCGCAACATCCCATGTAGGGGCGCACAGTGTGCGCCCGCTATCTGCCGGATACCTGCGAGGTATCGGTAACGCGGTGATTGTCGATACAAGCGGGCGCACACTGTGCGCCCCTACACAGATTCATCGAATACCCACCCGTCATCAACAACTGACAAAATTCTATAAAATTTCATCAAAAACCGGGCGCAACCGCCAATAGTTGCGCCCGGTTGGTTGATTTTTGCCCTGTTTTCCGGTATCCTCAGGGCAACTCACCCCACAAGGAGGAAACCTTATGACCTATGGAACCCGTATCAAGCAGGCACGGGAGGAGATGTTTCTTACCCAGGAGCAGCTGGCCGAGGAACTGGATATCAGCCGTCAGGCCGTCAGCAAATGGGAGGCCGATCTCTCCCGCCCCACCCGCGATAAGCTGGAGCGCCTGTCCGAAATCCTGAACATCCCTCCGGAGACCTGGGCGGAGATCGATGCGGAGCTGGCGGCAGCCAATGCGCTCCCCGACAGCGCCCGCCCCTGGAAAATCGCCACGGCAGTGCTGGCGGTGGTGTGCGTCATTCTGGCGGTCTGTCTGACGGCCTCGCTGCTGCCGAAAAAGGAGAGCGTGCCGGATGGCCTTGCGCACCAGGATAAGGCGGAACCCCCGGAGGGGACGGAACCCTCAGAGGGGACGGAATCCCCGGAGGAGGATTCTTCGCCCGTCCTGTTCGACTCCGTTCTCTTGTCCGCCCGTCACGATTACACCTTCGGCGACTGGAACATGGGCCTCTACGACCCGGCGGAGATCCCCTTCCTGGATGACGGGGAGCAGGTCATGGACAGCGAGCTGTGGTGCGATTGGTTTCCCGACGGTACGCGGCTGAGCCTGGTTCCTGTCACCATCGGCTTGTACGACGAGTATGACATGCTCCACGAGTATACCAATCTTTATCTGCTCTACGCCCCGCCGGTGGAAACAACAGGGGGTAGGCTGGAGTATCACATTTTATACCGCATCGGAGAGGACTACACCGGCGGCGACCTCGGCGATCCGGATGCCGCCGCTTTCACCAACGTCCTGGGCTATGACGGCTTCAAGATCACCCTGTCCCACGCGAAGAATCTCTACCGCGACTGCGCCTACATCACCCAGGAGCCCGACGGCATGCCCCGGATGATGTGTATCCAGTCCGACACTGTCCGGGAGGTGGATGTGGACGATGACGGCAAGCTGGAGTTCGTCACCTTCAACAGCGAGTGGCTCCGTTGGGAGATCACCGATATCCCGGGCGGCGAGGAGGGGGCGTACATCTACACTGTGTATAATGTTTACCTGAATATCCCCAGCGGATATATCTTCAGCTGCGACGCGAACCGGGGCGGCTTTGTCATTACAGATGCCGCCAACACCATCATCAGCCGCTGCGTCCTGCGGGACGACGCGCTGGTCCGCATCCCGGCCACGGACTTCTCTGTGGCGGATTACCCGGATGTCGGGGGTACGAAGATCACCTTTATCACGGACTCCTCCCGGATCGGCATCCTGACCGACGGCCTGGACCCGGATATGATCCTGCCCTACAATCCCAGCCTGCGCATCAGCCACCGCCAGCAGGCCTATATCGCCCTCCAGGAGCTTTACAATCTGACGGGGCTGAAGGTGGATTCCTGCTACTGCGCCGCCAACGAATTTGGTGTGTTGCTTTCCCTCCTGTCGGACGGGTTCAATGACCGGAGCTTCTTTTCCGCTTACTTCGGCGAGGACCACGGCGGCAGCGGCATCCCCAGCTTCTATATCAGCTGGAAGGAGCTGGACCACGACTGGTCTCCGCTGTCCTTCTTTGCGTCCCGCCGTCCCGAGGGAGAGGATTTCAGTCAGAAGATCGCTTCGTACTACGACCGGCTGAGGGTTTTCAACACGGGAGAAATAGAGGAAAACAACTGCTCGGAGCCGGACCCGGAGAGCGAACAGTACGGCTATGTCGGCGAGGGAGAGTTTTATCTCTCTGACGGCAGCCTCTATGTCGCAAACTACCTGACACGCGATGGAGACCCCGCCCTCATCAGCCTCGTTGGCCCATATCCTGACGGAATTGCAAATCATTGAGAAAAGCGGCGCGGCCCAAAAGGGCCGCGCCGCCTGCGCTTATTCAGATCAATAGCATACATTCCATTCCCGGCACCCGGATGGTCATCCTGTCCCGGACCGCCACAAACTGCTGCCCGGAAATGGCATCCGACGCCAGATGCTTGGTCCAGGGGAAGGAGACCTCCTCCATCTCCGTGCCCACATTGAGGATGGCGACCGTGGTTTCCGCGCCCTCCTCCCGGGCAAAGGCCAGCACGTGCCCCTTGGCCCACAGCCACCGGAGTTCCCCGGACTGCATGGAGACCCGCACATTCCGCAGCTTCCCCAGCAGGGCGAAGTGCTTCTGCAAAGCCTGATCCTCCCGGCCCCAGGGGAAGGTCCCACGGTTGAAGGGGTCCTCGAAGCCCTCCATCCCGGCTTCATCGCCGTAGTACACCGTGGGTGAGCCAGGGAAGGTATACAGCAGCACCGCCCCCGCCCGCAGCAGATGCAGGCCGCGTGTCCGCTCCTCGTCCGTCATGCGGTACTCCGCCCGTGCGGTACGGTCCGCCGGGGGCTCGTGGGGGCTGGTCCCCAGCATGGTCAGGATACGGGGCGTATCGTGGGTGCCCAGCATATTCATGCCGCTGTAAAAGGCGGCGCGGGGGTAGTTCTCCCGGACGGTCTCCATGGCCTCCATGAAATCCTCCGCGTCCCCGCCCTGTAAGTACGCCAGCGCCGCCACCCGGAAGGGATAGTTCATCAGTCCGTGGGTCTCCCGGCCCAGCAGGTACTTCCGCCGCTGGTCGTAGGCGATCTTGTTGCTGCCGTCCTCCCAGACCTCACCCAGCAGGAAGCTGTCCGGTTTCTCCTCCATCATCACCGTCCGGATCTCGGCAATGAACTCGTCCGGCAGCTCGTCGGCCACGTCCAGCCGCCATGCGTCCGCCCCGGCACGCAGCCAGCGGCGGATGATGGAGTTCTCGCTCCGGATGATATAGTCCATATAGGACGGGTGCGTCTCATTGACGGCGGGCAGGGTCTTGACGCCCCACCATGCGTCGTAGCGGTTGGGCCAGAAGAGGAATGCGTACCAGGGATAGTAGGGGCTCTCCTGGCTCTGGAATGCCCCCGGGCCGGGGTATTCGCCGTTGGCGTTAAAATATTTGCTGTTGCTGCCGGTGTGGTTGAACACCCCGTCCAGCATCACCCGGATGCCCAGCGCGTGGGCCTTATCGCACAGCCGCCGGAAATCCTCCTCAGTCCCCAGCATGGGGTCGATCTTCTCATAGTCGCCGGTATTGTACCGGTGGTTGCTGTCGGCCTCAAAAATGGGGCAGAAGTAGACCGTATTCACGCCCAGGCGCTTCAGATAGTCCAGCTTCTCCTCCACGCCGGCCAGGCTCCCGCCGAAGAAGTCCCGGTTGCGAATCTCCCCCTGCCCGTCGGGCAGGTACTCCATCCCCTCGTCCCAGTTTTGGTGGACCACCCGGTCCCCCAGCATCCCGGCGGGGTCCGGGATAGAGGTCCGGCAGAAGCGGTCCGGGAAGATCTGGTAAGTGATACCCCGTCCGAACCAGTCCGGCGTAGAGAGCGTGTCGTCATAGACCGTCTGCTGCCAGCGCAGCATATCCTTCTCCGGTCCCAGGCCGTTCTGCCCCAGCCAGACCTCCTCACCGCCGGCACGCCGCAGGCGGAAGCCATACCAGATCAGCTCCGGCTGCTCCGGCGCTTCATAGGAGCCGGTGAACAGCCCCTCGTCCCCGTTGGGCGTCAGGGCTACCTCCCAATAGGCATCCGCGAACTCCTCAAAGAGCAGCAGAGAGCACTCGGCAAAGCGCTCCTCCCGGTCCGGCCGGAGGGTGATCGTGATCTCAGTGCCGCAGGGCACCGCGCCATAGGGCGTTTTATAGCTTTTATCCCGGGGATCGAAGATGGTTTTCATACAGGTTTGTTCCTTTGGTTAGTTTTTAAGGCGAATCAAGGTTCGACGGAAACTCCCGGGCGCTGTTTGCAGCATAAGCTGCAAATGCGCTTGAAAGCCGCGCGTGGTTTGGGATTGTGCGACGGAGAAAATTATTTTTGAGCGCGGCTTTTGGGGGATTTCGCGCCTTGCGAGGCGCGACCAGGGGCTCTGCCCCTGGACTCTGCGGCCTTTGTAAAGGCCGGCGAAACTTTTATGATACTTCCTTAGGGCAGAAGCACGCCCTCCGGCGCGACGGTATATCCAATCTCACTTGGCGTGAAATAGTCGTTGATGATCTCCACAGCGGTGGCTGCCAGCGCCGCGCCGCTCCGGCCCTGCTCCATGACCACCGCCACGGCGATCTCCGGATCGTCAAAGGGCGCGAAGCACACAAACACACCGTTGGCGTTCTGCTCACCCACCTGGGCGCTGCCGGTCTTTGCTCCGGCAGTGACAACGCAGTTGGCAAAGTCTTTGGCAATGGAACCCTTGGTGACCAGATCCCCCATGCCCTTTTTCACCGCCGCCAGGGTCTCCTCGCTCATCTCCACCACCGACAGGGCCTCCGGCTCATGCTCATAGATCACCGAACTTCCGTCGTAGGCGGTAACGTTTTTCAGCAGATGGGCGTCCAGCCGTTCGCCGCCCCGTACCAGGGTTGCAATGTAGTTGGCAAGCTGGAGGGGGGTGTACTCCTGGCTGGCCTGACCGAACCCAGCCCAGGGGGCCTGGTCCTCGCCCGGCTGGTTCTCATGCCGCGCGCCCACGCGCTCACCCAGCTCGATGCCGGTGTGCTCGCCCAGCCCGAAGTTGGCGGCATAGGCATTCAATCCATCCATAGTCAGCTGGTAGCCCATCTCGGCAAAGAAGTAGTTGCAGGAGTGGTAGATTGCCTCGCTGACGTTGATCTTCCCATGGCGGCCCCGGGAGCTGTTGTAGAGCCAGCAGTTGGCGTAGCTGTTGGGGTCCCCGGGATAGCGCCAGGAACCGAGGGTATTGACCTTGGTGGTAGGGGTGATGATCCCGCTCTCCAGGGCCGCCACGGCGGTCATGGGCTTGAAGGTGGAGCCGGGGGCGTAGGCGCTGTTAAGGGCACGGTTGGTATAGGGGGAGGCGGGATTCTGGTCCAGCTCCTCCCGGTCCTCGGCGTAAGTCCGCTGGCTGTAGGTGGGATAGGTTGCCATGGCCAGCACCGAGCTGTCCGCCACGCTGACCACCACCGCCGCGCCGCCCACGCGCTCCATGCGTTTCTCCTCTTCTTCGTTCTTGGCCCCGCTCTTGACCTCCTCCACGCCCTTGGCCAGCGCGGCCTCCACCTGGGCCTGGAAGTCAATGTCGATAGTGAGGGCCACCGTGCCGCCGGGCTGAGGCTCGATGGAATAGAGCTCACTGGTGATCTTGCCATCCTGGTTGGTGGTGATCAGACGGGTACCGTCCTCGCCCCGGAGGTAGGATTCAAAGGCCAGCTCCACGCCGTTTTTCCCCACCTGCTCATCCCACATGTAATAGTGGTAACCGGCGGTATCCTCCCCCGCCTCCTTGGCGGTGTTGTAGGGGGCATTGAGCGTATCCCGCTCCTCCTTATCCTGAATGGCGCCCACTCTCCCCAGGATATGGGCGGCGTAGTCGGTGTGGTACTCCCGGATCGCCTTGCTGTCCACAATGGCCCCGGAAAAATCGCCGTCGTTGAGGATAGAGATCAGCTCCACCGAGATATCCTCGGTCAGCGTATAGGGCACCGTAGCCGCGCCCTTCGCCAGACCGCGCAGATTAACCTCGTAGAGTACGCCGATCACCCGCCGGGCCTCCCAGTCGCTGTAGTCCTCCGGGATGCCGAAATCCTTCCGCATCAGCTGTATCAGCTGCTGGGCGGAGAGGGCGGAGGATGTGGTCAGTTCAAATTCCTTCTGCACGCTCTCGCTCATCAGCGGCAGCTTGGTGGCGGAGGTGATCTCCGTGGAGGACCAGTCCCTGTCGGCGAGAAAGTTCTGGAACCAGGTGCGCTGGAGCCCGCTCGCCTCGCTGAAGGTGTAGGAGTAGGGGGCCGTCATCGTAACGGGGAGTCCGTCCTCCCACTCCAGCCCCGCCTGCTGGAGCAGGCGCAGCAGCCGGAGGAGGGAATTGGCCACGCTCTCCGAGTGGACGGTGTTATTCTCCCCGGGGGTCAGGGACGGATCGTCCTTCACCTCGTCGGGATCAAAGGTCAGGGTATAGATCTCCCTGTTGGAGACCAGGACTTTTCCGTTTCTATCGGTGATGATGCCGCGGAAACTCTCCACGGTCTGGGTGTTGGTTATCTGGATCGTGGATTGGGAGACGTAGTCCGCCCCATTGACGATCTGGGCGTCGTAGAGGATACCGACAAAGATAATCAAACAGAGCAGGTAGGCTCCAATCAGAAGGTTTGACCGTCTGAAAAAGTGCTTTTCGTGTTCCACAGGGAGTCCCTTTCCTGCCGCCCCTCAGGGGCGGCACCGCTTTTTATTTGTGACGCGAACTCAATATTCCGTACCGCACCGCCGGTAGATCATTCTATACATCGGAAGCGCAATCAAAACCGCCGGGAGGGTAAGGATCGCCTCCCCCAGGGCGATCCTCGCCATCAGCCCCAGATACTGGCCGCCGGAGAGGATCTGGACAAAGAGCCGGAAGCAATCGGTCAACACCAGCCCTACCGAAGAAACGATCAGCCCGCACAAAAGTCCCCTCGATGTCAGCCGCTCCGCGATCCACGCGGAGACCACCGCCGCCACCGGGAAGATCAGCACAAAAAATCCCCGGAAGGGGGCGGGCACCAGCAAATCGCAGGCCAGTCCGAGACAGAACGCGAACACCGACCCCGGACGGGCCCCCTCAAACATGGCCACCAGGGCGGGAAGAACCGGGTAGAGAAACGGCGTCAGCCGGAGAATGCGGATGTGGCTGAAAACTACGGATTGCAGGGCGCACAGAAACAGCGTAGCAACAGCGTACATCACCCACTTGAAAACAACATAGCTCTTTGGCAGCATTTTTTCCGCCTTTCCTGAGGAAGTTCTGAATCAAAACATACTATCGTTACCGTGCGGAAATCCTGGATTCGCAGCGGTCTGAAGATCGATATTAAAAAGTTCTTTTTGGGTACTTTTTCTTTCAATTATAGGGACGCAGGTTCAGCTCTAATCAATGTCGTGTAGTTTCAAACATTTCCAGCGTTCCGTTACCTTTGCCGATACAGTTTCAAGCAGTTTGAAACAGCTTCAATTGTGTACCACTTTATCGGAAACAAACTCCACGATAAACTGGAATTTAGTTCATTAAACTTGTGCTTCTTCTAAGTACAGTTTCTGATTTGAAAAGTCAAAATATGACCGTTGAGGTGAGAGAAGGTGGTATCCAATGACTCCATCTACCGAAACCTTGCTTTGAATTGCGGAAATATCCGTAAACACCGATACAATGTTGCTATACAGGCGATTCTGCAAAGACACTGATGAAATAGTGAAAACATTTGGTGCGCCGTCCACTGGCTGTACAGGGAACCGATTTCGCAGTGCGGTTCCCAGCAGACAAGTATTTGCGCCTGTATCTAAAACAAAGCGATATTGTTCACCGACAATCTCCACCTCGACTACAGGCAAGGATTCCATCTGCAAAGGAACACAGATAAATTTTTCAAACCTACACAACGGATTTAGTTTTATCTTATTCTCTCCATAGTCCATCAACACTGAAAAATTATGGATGATATCAATTCCCATTGTACCGAGCAAGCGCAAGGAGGGATCAAAAGTCATTAAACTATCTTCTACATAGGATAAATCCATAAGCATTGCATTGTAATCCGTTAGTGTGACACTTGAAAATGAAAAGCTGCGTATCGTAACCTCGATAGCTGTATCGTTTGCCATTTCACCGCTGAATTTAGCAATTTCCAATTCTTTTCCTTGAATATCAGAAAAATACTTCCTATGCAGTCCTGTTTTCATTGCGCCTGTATCAAAAATCAAATAGCCTTGCTCATCATTCACGACTGCTGGCACAAGAACAATTCCGTTCAGTAGCTTAAAATTGATTTCTACATTTGAATATATTGTTTCCACTTGGTGTCTCCCCTTTGGTAGCTTCAAATTCCGATTTGTCGTTTTGTGCAAAAGCAAATTACTGTGTACTTTTTGTGTACCATGTACCGTCTGAACCTATAAAACCATTACAACACAATGGGTTTGGGCGGTTAATACCTTTAATTTACAAGAAAAAGTACCTAGTCTACAATGTCAAAGCTGGTGACCACGTAGACCTGGGTCAGGCCGTCCAGCTCCATTTCCGGCCGCAGCACCGCGTACTGCGCCAGTCCGTTGTCGCTGGCGCGGATCTCCTCCACGTAGCCGATCACCAGCTGCGAGGGGTAGTAGCCCCCCAGACCGGAGGTCACGATCAGATCTCCCGCCACCACGTCCGGCTCCGTGCCCAGGTACGACAGGCTCAGGCAGCCCTCGCTCATCAGGGAGAAATCCCCCTGGGCCAGGGCGCTGCCTCCATTGCGGAACACCAGGGCCCCGATGGAGGACTCGCTGTCCAGGATCGTTCGGATGGTGGACCAGTTCAGTCCCGTCTCCGTTACCACGCCCAGCAGATAGCCCTCCTCCGTCACCACGGCGTCGCCCACGGTAATGTCCTGGGCGGTGCCCTTATTGATGGTCAGGAGGCTGTACCAGTTGGAGGAATCCTGCACCAGCACCCGGGCGGACTCCAGATGGAGGTCCCTGCGCTGCTCCCGCAGCTCCGCCACGTTGCGCAGGTGGGCGTTCTCCTCCCGGTCAAAGGTGGCCTGGCGGACGTCCTCCTCCATCTCGGCGATCTGGAGTTTTAACTGCCGGTTCTCCTCCCGCAGGGCATCCACCTCGGTGAAATACCCGGTCCATTCGCCGAAAGCCTCCGATATGGCGGCGGAGGCGGAGCGGAAGGGGGTGACCACGATCCCCGCCAGATTGGGCAGCGCGGCGGAGGTGGTGGAGAAATAGGTCATGACGCTCAGCAGCACGGCAACAGCCGCCGCCACCGACAAAAGCGTAATGAAAAAACGATTGGATGGACGCTTCAATGGAGTTCCTCCTCCGAAAACAGTTTCACGCCGAAATCCGACAGCATCCCGCCCAGCAGGAACAGCGGCAGGCCCATCACGTTGAAATAGTCCCCCTCAATGCGGGAGACAAACAGCGCCGCCTTACCCTGGGCCCCGTAGGCGCCGGCTTTATCCATGGGCTCCCCGGAGCGGATATAGCCCCAGATCTCGTCCTGCGTCAGCGGGCGGAAGGTGACGGCAGTGGTCTCCGTCCTCGTCTCCATCCGTTCCCCCCGGGAGACAGTCACGCCGGTACGGACCTGGTGGGTGTGGCCGGAGAGGGCGGAAAGCATGGTGTAGGCGTCCACTTGGTCCCGGGGCTTGCCCAGCCGCAGATCGCCCAGAAAGACCATGGTATCCGCGGTGATGATGATGGCATCCGGGTCCTCTGCCAAGGCGCGGGCCGCCTCGGCCTTCTTCCGGCAGATGGAGGATACGATCTCCTCCGGGGAGAGGGCGGGGTCATAGGTTTCGTCCGCCTGGGGGACAAGGATGTCAAAATTTTTCACGCCGATCTGCTCCAGGAGCTGCCGGCGGCGGGGGGACTGGGACGCGAGAATCATACGCGGCATGGAATTTCCTCGATTCGTTACATTGGATTAAACAAATTATCTTCCCGTGGAGCCGAAGCCGCCCTCGCCCCGCTCGGTCTCCGGCAGGGTGTCCACAACTTCGATCTCCGGGCAGGCCACGGGCACCACCAGCAGCTGGGCGATCCGGTCACCGGGCTGAACGACATAGTCCTCTCCCCGGAGATTATACAGGCCCACGCTCAGCGGACCCCGGTAATCGCTGTCAATGACCCCGATCCCGTTGGACATCGTGATCCCATGGCGGATCCCCATACTGCTGCGGACCGCCATGATGCCCACATAGCCCTCCGGAATCGCCGCCGCGATCCCGGTAGGGACTCTTGCCTCTCCCCCGGCAGGAACTACGACCGCCTCATCTATGCAGGCGTGCAGATCCACCGCCGCCGCACCGGCGGTGGCGTAATAGGGAAGGGGGATGCTGGTCCCAATCTTATCGGACAGGGGTTTTATCTGTAGTTTCATGAAGAAATCCTCTACTGTTTGTATATTTATATATCAATACTACGGACCAAAAACAATTTTACTCTACACCCCGGTAAAAGAGCCCTCTGGTGTACGTTTCAAGGGTATCCTCGTTCAGGCCGCGATAGCGGGCCAGGATACGGACGCAGGTCTCAGGCTCCTCCGTGGTGAAGCGGAGCTGGGCGTATGTCAGGCCGCAGCAGCGGTATTCCGGCTTGTCGGCCAGGAACAGGATCTTGCTGTTCTCGATCTCGCTGCGGCATCCGAAGGCCGGGAGAATGGGGAAACGCTCCCCCCGCCGGTCCGTCAGGGCGTGTCCCGCCCGGCAGGGCCCGCACAGATTGCGTGCTTTGCAGCCCAGGGCGTTGTAAACCAGACAGTTTTCTGTCAGCATCAGCGGCAGGCGGCCATAGACGGCAGCCTCGCAGGGGAGAGGTTTTTTCAAATCCCGCACCTGCTCATGCCGCAGCTCGAAGGACACCGCCGCACTCTCCAGCCCCCAGTCCGCACACTGCGCCAGAGACCGGCTGTTGAAAATATTCAATCCGAACCCGCCCCGCAGGCGCAGCCCGGTCTCCGCTCCCAGCGGGAGCTGACCTACATTCTGGACTGCCAGGGAGGTACAGCCCTTTTCCTTCGCCGTTTCCAGCAGGGACCGCAGAGCGGGCAGCTCGCTGTCCTTGCAGATTCGCGGCAGCAGGGCGCAAAATTCTATATCCTGACCCGCGTCCCAGGAAAACTCCCGGATGCGCTCCAGGGGGAGGTAAACAATTTCAGGCTTGAGAGCCAGCAGCTCTCCCGTCAGCTGCTCCGGCCAGCTGAGCGACACCGTCAGCGCCGGTTCCGTCCCGGCGTGGGTATTCTCCGGCATCGGCGGCGCGGGGGACTCTCTCCGCTCCGGCGGCGCGGTGCGCAAATTCGCCAGGGCCTCCAGCGCATCCCGCCGCAGGGCGTTCACCGCGCTGGCAGGGAGGGAGAGGCCGGGGTCCAGCGCGATCTCCACTTTCTCTGCCCGGAAGGCCGTTCCCCCGGTTTTGGAGAGCCGGGACTTTACGTCCTCCGCCTCCAGCGCCCGGTTTCGGGCTGTCTCCGGAACGGGGCCCTGCACCTCGGCTGTGTGCCCTTCTCCATCGGAGGCCGTCAGCCGGGCGGGAACGCCTGCATGAATTTCAGCAGTCAGCTCCACAGGCACCGTCCGCAGGTCCTCCCGGTCGTAGGCCGCTTTAGCCGCCTGGAAGAGCTCCCCCGGGTCCGGAGCGTTTTCAGGCCGGGCGCCGAACATCTCCGGCCCCAGCTCGCCCCGCCAATAGCCGTCGGTGAACCCCTCCCGGGAAAAGGCCAGCTCCAGCTGCCGCCGCTCCTCCAGCGTGGGCTTCCGATTCTCCCGCAGTAAGGCGGCGTAGATCCCGGTGACCACCGCCACATACTCGGGCCGCTTCATCCGGCCCTCCAGTTTCAGGATGGACACGCCCATGTCCTGCAATTCCGTCAGATGGTCCGCCAGGCTGGCGTCCTTCAGGCCCAGGGGATGGCCCGCTTTCCCTCCGTCAAAGCGGTAGGGCAGGCGGCAGGGCTGGGCGCACGCGCCCCGGTTGCCGCTGCGCTGGCCGATCATGGCGCTCATGGCGCACTGCCCGGACCAGCACATACACAGCGCCCCGTGGGCGAAAACCTCTATGGCGATGGGACTGCGCTTGCAGATATAGCGGATATCCGCCCCGCTCAGCTCACGGCCCAGCACCACGCATTTCATCCCCAGTCTTGCCGCTTCCTCCACGCCCGCCAGGGAGTGGACGGTCATCTGGGTGGACCCGTGGAGGGGCAGGTCGGGGACCACACGCCGCGCCAGCGCCGCCAGTCCCCAGTCCTGGACGATCACACCGTCCACGCCGCAGCGGCTGGCCAGACGCAGCAGCTCCTCCGCCTGGTTCAGCTCCCGGTCGGAGAGGAGGGTGTTGACGGTGAGATACACCTTCACCCCCCGGAGGTGGCAGTAGGCAACGGCCTGGGGAAGCTGCTCCTCTGTGAAATTCTCCGCGCCACGGCGGGCGTTGAACCGGCCGCAGCCCAGGTACACGGCATCCGCGCCGTTCTGCACGGCGGCCGTCATGGCCTCCCAGCGGCCGGCAGGGGACAGCAGTTCCATTACTTCTTCTGGAGCTTCGCCAGCTGGCGCTTGCACTCGTTCAGCTCCGCCTTGGCCTGGCCGGCCTCGTCCAGATAACCCTTGACCTGGCGGCGGAGGTTTTCCGCGGCAGCCTGCTGCTTGATCAGCTCGTCCGCCAGATTGGTGGCGGCCAGCACCGCCGCGTCCATACGGCTGACCCGTCCTGCGGCCATGATGTTGGTCATCTTCTCATTCACCAGGGCGGCGACCTTCTGCATATAGGAGGCGCTCTCCTCGCTGACCAGGGTGTACTCTGTATCGCTGATGGTTACCGTTACTTTATTTGCCATTTTCGCTCCCCTTCTCTCTTGCCCATAGGGCACGGAAACATATTCCTACATTTTAATAGTATAACAGATTCTTCCGGAAAAGCAATCAGATTTTCACCGGAAACGGCTCCCGGTGTGCGGCTTTCTCTTATTTTGTGTAAAACTATGGCAATTCACCCAATCGCTGACCGCTTGCAGGAGATAGAAAACAACATGGCTCAGACAGCGTTCGCTGTCCGAGCCATATCGCAGGGGACTCGTTCTTAGTCCCAATCCACGCCGTAATCCGGCCGTGCGGGGTCCATAATGTCCTTCGCGTCGTAGAACTGCAAATACCGCTTCCGGGAGTACCGCAGGGTGGTCCCATCCGGGTGCAGGCGGTCGCAGATCACCGCGCAGATGTCCTTCTTGATAAAGCTGAAGCTCTCGATGCCCACGGAGCAGAACACCCGGAAGCCCTTGCTCTGCAAATACCTGAACGCTTTGCCGGTCTGCTTCCAGTCGCCGCCGTCGGGCCGCTCGCCATGGGGATAGAACAGAATGGTGGTCTCGCCTACCAGACTGCCCACCTCGTCGAACCACTTCTCGGTGTCAGCGGTGATCTTCGCCATGTTGCCGCTGCCCAGGCGGATGTGGCCCCAGGTGTGGCTGCCGAAGGTCCAGCCGGTGCGTTTCAGCTCCTCGATAATGGGCTTGACCGCCTCCCGCTCGCTCTGACGGTTGGCCTCCAGCTCGTCTGTCCACTCCACGTCGCCGTCGGTCTGGGTGCGGTAGCCCAGGATACCCTGATAGCCCGTGAGGCTCAGGCAGGCCTTGGCCCCGAAGGGGGAGAAATCGGGGTGCTCCTCCACAAATTCGTCCAGTCTGGGGATGGCGTCCAGTCCGCGGCTGATGACCTCGTTGCCGTCAGGGTCCAGACCCCAGGAGGTCACTTTCCCATCCTCGCCGATGATCAGCTTGTAGGTCAGGCCGTTTTCCAGCATATAGGGGTAATAGTTGGTGTCGTCATAGGACAGGATCAGCGGCTTCTTGCCCTCAGGGAGATAGAGGGTGTTGCGCACCATCTTGGGCTGGCCGTCGTCGCCGGTGGTCTCGCTCCACACGTCGGCGATGTCCACCAGAACGTAATCGTTGGCGTAGCAGCTCTCCAGGATCTTATTGAACTCGTCCACCGTCACCATGAAATCGTCCAGGCCCTTCTCCTGGGCGTCACCGTCAAAGGCAAGCTCCGGATAGGCGATGATGGGGTGGAAAAACAGGTGCTCCACCAGACCGTCATAGGCCGCGTAGGTCACGCCGTCCCGCTGTCCGCCCTCGGGCATCACCGTGGGGTCCAGGATCTCGTAGGGCTCCTGCTCCACCGGCTCAGGCTCAGGCTCGGGTTCGGGTTCCGGCTCGGGCTCCACGTCCGAGGGCTCGGTCTCGTCCGCCGGGGGTGTGACCGGCTCCTGGGGGGCGGGCGGGTTGGCATCATCGGTCGGGCTGTCCTGGGTGTCGCCGCCGCAGGCGGACGCAAACAGCAGCGTCAGCGCCATAAGCAGCGCGATCAATCTTTTCATGTGTATACTTACCTCCTGTGGGCGGTCTGGCCGCCTCTCTCTGCTCTCCCTAGTATACCACGTAAGCCGCCAGAAGCAAGCCAACTTTTTGTATCAGATTGATGACAAATGGTTACAGCCGCTTATGTACCCGTCCGTATTGGCTCCAGATAGTAGACGCTGTTCATGGTCTCCACCACGATCCGTCCGGTGGAACGGTCCTTTTTCCAGTCTTTGACAATGCTGGTGCGGATGTAGCGGTTGCAGGGCTCGCCCCGTCGGTCATAGCGGCAGTGGAACAGCACGCAGCCATCATCCATCTTTGCGTCGCCGATGCACCCCTGGTGGGCCAGGTCCGCCGGGTCCGCCTTGGCTACGCCTTCTTTATCCGTAATGCGTATGATCTGATACACGAAAACGCCTCCTCGCCGTTCCCCGCCTCCGGCGGAGAATCTATCCGGAATTATAATGGCACATGAGCGTTTTGTCAATCGCCGTCTCTCCGCCGCAGGCCCCGGAAGAACTCCCCCAGCACCTCCCGGCACTCCGCTTCCAGAATTCCGCCCACCATGGCGGGGGTATTGGGGAAATCTTCCATAAACAAGTTCAGCACCCCGCCGCAGGCACCCATGGCGCTGTCCCGGGCGCCGTAGTAGACCTTTGGAATCCGGGCGTTTAGGATCGCCCCGGCGCACATGGGGCAGGGCTCCAGGGTGACATACAACGTGCAGTCCTCCAGCCGCCAGGAGCCCAGGGCCTCGTTGGCCTGGGCGATGGCCTCTGTCTCGGCGTGGGAGAGGGTGCTCTGCTTTTCCTCCCGGCGGTTGCGGCCCCGGCCTACGATCTGACCGTCATGGACGATCACACAGCCAACGGGGACCTCGCCTGCTGCGGCGGCCTGACGGGCCAGCAGCAGGGCCTGACGCATATAAGCTTCGTGCATAGCCTCTCTCCTGTCAAAAGAAGTTGTCCTCCCCGTTATAAAAGCAGGAATATTTGTCCAAACTGAACCATAGATTGGAAAACAAGGAGGGATCTTCCATGAAACGTATTTCCCCCATCCGCAGCAGCCGCGCGGAGGCACCGGCCCTATTGGAATTAAAGACAAGCCTGCAGGAGACCCAGAACGCCCTGAGCCATGCGTACACAGCCTTTGACTACGCCAGCGACCCGGAGCTGACGGAGGCCTGCATCTACGAGATCCAATCGCTCCAGGCCCGGATCAACTATCTGGTCCGGCAGATCAAGGAGATGGAGATGTGTGCGGCCACTGCCGTGGGCGCACCGGCAGGGAGGGCCAGATGGATCTGATCCTTTGGATTCTGATAGGGGTTATTGCGGCGGTCCTGGCGGCCAGGGCCGCCGCGGTAAGGGACGGGTTTCTGCACGCGGCAATCAATGGGCTTCTGGGCCTGGCGGCCCTGCTGATTGTGAATATTTCCTCCCAGTATACGGGGGTGAATCTGGGGTTTAACCTCTTTAATGGGGTGGTGGTGTGTGTTTTGGGGGTGCCGGGGGTGGTTTTGCTGCTGCTGGTTCAGTGGGTGCTTACATAAGCCGCCGCTGCGCGGCGGCACCAGTTTAATTTGCGGCCCTGCGGGCCGCGACCGCTTTTTTCTTTATTTTAGATTCGCCCTGCCGGGCGGGGGCGTACTTTTCCCGCGAGGGAAAAGTACCAACGATTTTGCAACGGCCACATCGAGTGGCCGTGCAAAATTTAATTTTTCCTGACCACTCGATGTGGTCATGAAAAATCGTAGCTCGCTTAGGAAACTACGTTTCCTAAGAACCTTCCTGAATTACGGGGGTGTTTATTTACGCTACGACGTAACGGGTTTGATTCTACCGGAATGCCTACCCACATGCTCGGTGCCTTGCGTCTACCCGTTTGTTCTAACGAAGATACAGCAGAATCCGCTTCTATTCCTACTACCTGGCCACCGCCAGAGGACGATTTCATGCACCATCCATTTCACGCATCATCCCTGTAGGGGCGCACATTGTGCGCCCGCTTCCGAAAGGCATATGCGCAC
>JAAVHD010000010.1 GCA_014799915.1 Oscillibacter sp. | reverse complement strand
GATAGCTGTCTGCGTTTTGGGTGTCCAAGTAGCCGGAATAGAACTGGATGGCCTTTTCGATGTATTCATTGTGGGCGGAACAGTTGTCCTTGCGGTAGTGGCAACTCACGGCGCTCCACGCCTCATCGGTCAACCAGATCGTGTGTCGNTTTTTATCTGNTTTTTCGTTNNTCATATGCAAAAANTTCCTTNCTTNNGTAGTAGNGTCANTGAAAACNCCGCAACAGCGGNGTTTTNTGGTGNTTTTCNGNAAACAAGCGTCAATNGNAGTTTGGGTNGCTNNGAAAAGCGTCAGCNCCNGNNNCCCTCAACCGCCCGCACTGCGGGTGGAAGTGACNGCCCTGGCGCTGCGAAAGCGCCAGGGCTTTCTCCTGCTTTTCCTTCGTCCCCCGTATTCTTTACGTCCTAGTGGAAAGGGTTCTTCCAGGTGGCCGCTTCCACGTCCGTCACAAGCGGTCCACAACGGTGTTTTAGACTTTGGGGGTGGTGGGAGTTGTCTTGCGCGGTGGGAGGGCCACAAACCGGCTCACAGGGGCTTACACGGCGCATTGCTTTGCTATCCGAGATTTGGCGAGGTTCTGCTCCATCCTGCGGAGTTGGCGTTGGTGGTACAATTCTACGACTTCCTGGATGGGCCGGATCGTATAACGGTGGCTGCCGTTGCGCTTTTGACCNGATTTTGTGATGACGCTGGTGGGTTCGATAGTAATAAATCCTTTGTCTGCAAGCTCGAAGATGTACTTCTGGACCGTGTTCGTACTCATACCAACGGCTTGACCGATGGTTTTGTAGCTGGGATAGCACTGATAAGTTTTGCGATCTTCACAGTGGAGCAAGTACGAGTAGACGGCGATTTCTCCCGGAGATAAGTTGAGGGAGAAAATCACGTTCGGCAGAGGAAAATAGTTTTTATATGNTTCTTTCATGCGCTGCCTCCGTTGGTGTTCTGCGCTACCCAAGTGATAAATTTTTCTTTCGGTACGACCATGCGATTGCCGATCTTCAACACGGGAAAGTCTTTTTCATGCATCAGTTCGTAGCTGCTGGCGGCAGAAATGCCCAGCACTTGAGCGATCATAGTTGCGTTTAGGAACAGCGGAAGATCGCCATAGCTTTTGTACTCAGATATTTTCATTTTGGGGTTCTTTTCCTTCCTTTAGAATTAGAGTGCAGAGAGAAAAATCTCTCCGCGCTTTTGGCAAAATTGTTGCTGGCCACGCACTGTACACCTTCCTGCCCCAGAATCTCACTGCGGCGTTTTCCCCCTGTTGACACGCTCACCTCGTTCGAGGGTCTTGGCGCTGCTTCACTCAGGGAGTATCAACTCCAATGGTGGGTATTCAATTTTCAAGGTGCAGGCCGCCTCAAACAAATTGTTAGATTGGATACCGGTTTCAAATTTGGTATATAAGTTTGCTGATAGAAGAAAAAATTCTTGACTTTGTGGTTTTAATGGTTTAGACTGATGTAAGAAAATTTTTTCTTTGCACTCTGCATTGTGCAGTGTAACACCCGGTTGAAAATTTGTCAAGACTTATTTTAGAAAANTTATCATTNAGTCTATTTTGGAGGGNNTATCTATGCGAACCTATACNTTNAAAACTTATATTNCAGGCGGCAAAGAATGCTATGTTGTGACTGATTCCCAGGACAGGATAGTAGAAACGAAGTCGGTTCCCTTTCCAGAGAGCNTGGTTTCCTTGCTCTATACGACCCTTACGGGCTTGGACAGTTGGCTCCAGGGAATCAGCGCATATATCGATTTGGTAACACCTGCTAATGCACACGATAGCATGAAAGAGATTTCTGAGCAGTACGATAACCTTGCTGAAAGTCTTGCCTATTTTGAATTATCTAAATTCCAATGGAGGGAACGGATCCGGCAAGCACGGCGTTCTACAGGTGTAATGACAAGGGATGCACTGCAGGATAAAGAATTTGCTGCACTTTGCAATCAGCTTCGGCCAATCCAACAGCAACTCCAGACTTTGGTTTCACATGTCTTAGATATGGACTGGTCAAAGGATTCGTCCATGGAGAGAATGGTGAGCTATTATCATGCGTTAGGGATGGACTCNCCAGATGCATACCGCTTTCGCCCCTGCACCACAAATTTTGAATTGGTCGATGAAAATACATTTGCCGAAGTACTTTATCCGGAAACCATTTTTGACATCATTGATTTTCATGCNCGTGAATGTGTGCGGCAAGAAATNAAATTCCGGATTTGNAAGAACTGCGGGAAGTATTTTGCNGTGACCGGTCATGCGGGAGTAGAATATTGTGATCGGGTCATCAATAAGAAGGGNCAGACTTGCAAGGAGATTGGCGCNTTCCGTGTCTGGGAGAAAAATCGGAGCGGGAATGAAGTATTCAGGCTATACCGTCGGGAATACAAAAAGCGGTTTGCCTGGATCAAGGCAGGACGAATCGAACCGGATGCATTTTATGCCTGGAGTGAGAAGGCCAGAGAGAAGAAAGCGGAGTGTGAGGCGGGGAAAATTTCCTTTGAGGAATTTTCAGAATGGCTTGGTANTTCATAAAGAGATCAGCATAGAGAGAAACGGGAGACCGTTCCGCTCTATGCTGATCTTTGTTTACTGCGGAGCAGATTTTGAGATGGCTCCGCACTTCGGTATGCGCTAGGTATTGTCTGACACAATAATACAAGTAATTCAGCACTCCAGCTTTTCTAAAGTGCACGTCTTAGCAATAGACTTACGAATCTCGGTCCGTAGGCGCAAAACAGAGGAGGGAGAGACGGACAACTCATCGATACCGATGGCCAGGAAGGTTTCCAACATCGTCAGGTCGATACCCAGCTCGCCGCAGATACCGATCCAGATGCCAGTCTTGTGCGCAGCGTCCGTGGCAGCCTTCAGTGCCCGCAAGACTGCAGGATGATGGGGGTCAAAGAACTTACCAAGGTCAGGTCGTTGGCCTGNCGGTCACAGGNCAAGGNGTATTGGGTCAGATCATTGGNGCCNACCGAGAAGAAATCCACCTCTTTCGCCAGCTCCTCGGCNACNAANATGGNGGCAGGNGTCTCGATCATGATGCCGATCTCCGTATCCTGCCGGTAAGGGACACCCTCCTTNTCCAGTTCCGNCANGACNTTCTNGCAAGNTCNCTNGNACTCCTTTACCTNCCACNCAGAGGNNATTATTGGNAACATAATGGCGACTTTTCCGTAGGTAGAAGNTCGGTACAACGCGCGAAGCTGCGTGCGGAAGACCTCCGGAGANTTCAGACAGATGCGGATGGCCCGAATGCTCAAAGCGGGATTTTCTTCCTTCTNAAGGTCAAAATAATCCACCTGTGAGCAGAGTTGCAATAGTTCGGTTTCATATATAATAGTCAAACCAAAATAATAAATTGTNNCCTATTTCANAACTTACCATCTNATGAAAGGGNAAATTTTCGTGAAACTTTATAGAAATACTGTGCAACGCCATGTATAATATATTTTGAGATAAAATNAGAAAAATATGGNAAATAGTNAGTCTACAGATTNCGNAGAATCANCTGGAGNACAAGACTNTCCCAGAATATCTTAAAAANACGNAGGGGTTATGACCACTATGGANGATAAAAAGCCGTTTATCCACCTCTTTANAACATCGCAGGATTATTTCATGTACGATGTTAACCGTGATCAAATTGTTCGGCTCCCGGAGGCNGTATATTGTGATCTCAAGGCCGANGCNGCGTCTTTNGGCAGNACAGCAGAAGCTGCTGCCATGATTTCTGGACTAAANGAACAGGGTTTCCTGAAGGTGAATCGTGTTGAGGAAGTTGAACATCCAGANACAGANAAACTNCCTATTCTTTTACAAAACAGCNTATCNCAATTGATTTTACAGGTTACACAGAGATGTAATCTGAATTGTCACTATTGCGCCTATTCAGGCGGTTATGCCAACCGAACCCATTCTCAGAAGGATATGACNTTTGANACCGCTAANGCNGCCATGGACTATTTNATTNCACNTTCTAAGGATAGCGAAAGACGTGCGGTATCTTTTTATGGCGGCGANCCACTNCTNAGGATGGATCTNATTAAAGAGTGCATTGCCTATTGCAGNGAGAANATGGAGGGCAAGCNGTTANCNTTTAATCTGACGACAAATGGAACGCTTTTGACAGAACCCGTAATGAGATTCCTTGTGCAGGAAAATGTTAGCCTGCTGATTAGTCTGGATGGCCCCNAAAAAATTCACGATAGAAACAGAAGATTTGCAAAAAGCGATAAGGGTTCATATGAAGTTGTGATAAGGAATCTCAAATTGTTGAAAGAGAGATATCCGGATTTTTATAAGGACCATGTGTCATTCAATGCNGTGATGGANACAAAGGACGGNTTCAANTGTATCAATGACTTTGTCATGGGCAGTGATCTGTTCAGAGACTCCTATTTTGGAACATCCACCATCAGTCCCCGGTATGCAGAAGAAAAAGTAGCTCCCGCAACTGAACAGTTCTGGATCGAATGGGAGTACGAAATCTTCAAACTGTTTTTAAGCAAATTGAATAGGCTGCANCCTTCTCTNGTATCCAATATCGTCAAAATACAATTTCAGGATATGTGCGCGAAACGTTTGGGTAAGAGATTAGAATCAGCAGAAGTNCTGCCGAAAAAGTGGCATCATGGCGGNCCNTGCACNCCTGGCGCNCTTCGCTTGTTTGTAAATGCTGAGGGGAGATTTTANCCTTGTGAGCGCGTAAGCGAGATGTCGGAGGTGGCATGNCTGGGANATATTTCTTGTGGNGTTGATTGCAAAAAAGCTGACACGNTTCTGAATATTGAGCGGGCNACTCATGAGAAATGCAAGAACTGTTGGGCGTATCGTTACTGTGGCGTTTGTATTGCAGCAGTAGATGGNNTGAATTGTGTGGANGGAAGCTTGGCGGCTGATGAGTGTATCCANACNANAGACTCNTTAGAATACACATTTGCCAATTACTGNNTNCTCACAGACTGNGGNTATGANTTNATGGATGAGCNGCTTANGANAACCCTNNTGGNTTNAAATAGCNTNGAGGTGTGTAATGAAAGTTGNTGTTTATCCCTTTGACAGGGANTTTTTACCGGTTCTNAAAAACGGGGATTTNTTAAAGGNATTGGANATAGGAAGCGTAGNATCGCTCAAAGGATGGGGATNTGTGAACTCNACNGTTTCAACCTATGGCGGGCGGCAATATGTTGTCTCGGATAGNTTGAANNCTGCGCTGGAAGNCTGTGANTGCCTGTGGCTGGTNGATTCNTGGAATCAANGTTCTTTTGGAGACTATATACTACCCGCAGCGTTGCTCGCAGCGAAAAAAGGAAAAAGGATAATTTGCACCAGATCGTTGAANGATGCAGAGACAGCTGTTCTTCGNGAGNCCGTAACAGAGAATATGGTTTCTTTTGCGGAACAATACGACCCATACATATGTCATAAANGCGAAGGACAGGGACTTCTGGGTACAATCAATGTCCCGGTCGTGACCGTAGNCGGTGTGGCTGAAAATACGGGGAAATTTGATACNCAAGCAGCNCTTTTCCGCTATTTTCAGCAGAATGAATNTAAAGTGTGTTGGCTCAGTTCCAGAAGGGAAGCTGTTCTGATNGGAGCTCACGCTCTTCCGAACTTTCTACTGAAACCGGGCTTAACGGAAAACGAAAAAATCATTGCCATAAACAAGTATGCCATGCTACTTGAGCGGGCGGAGCAGCCGGATATTTTTCTGATGGGGATTCCAGGAGCTATTGCGCTTTATAGCAAACGATATTCAGGCGATTTTGGATTATTGGCGCAAGAGATGATACAGGCGNTGACCCCAGATGTTTTTNTTGCCGGATCTCCGTACTCCACGAGNGGCGAGNAATATTCGTTTGAAAGTCTGGAGCGCTTGGCAGAGCAAAGGTTGGGCATCGGGATTGATTTTCATGTCATGTCACCGTATATGATAGANANTAGCAGATCGATGCTAGAGAAGAAANCGNTNTTTTTGACCGTAGANGAGGAANGGGTATCGCANAGAGTNNCNGAATTTAACCGCAANAATCTTTTNTANATTGATTCTGAAACTTGTGGNGANAATCTCGGNANNGCNGTGTTGNACTCNCTNTCTGGAGGAGAAATAGAAGTGGTGTAGTTTCCGCTCTCCAATATTTTAGATTTACCAGCTGGCAATCCTTATGGAAAAAACTTACCAGAATCTTAACGGGGAGGGAGTAGTGGATGGAATTTATCAAACGCGCTTTCTGCAGCATAAAACATCGGAANGGGCAGAATATCGTCCTGATCATNGCCTANACNCNGCTNTTTGCCCTGACNNTNGGGATNCTGCTGGTGTATCTGTCCNNNAGCGCNCAGGTNGANNNTNTGCAAAANTCCNTNGGCNGCGCNGTGACGCTTCGGANCAANGTCTGGGATATNTCCCTGCCGGGANNGNTCAAGTATTGCAGTATCCGNGNGGANGATGCTCAGGCNTTTATTGACAGCCCTTATGTGGAGTCCTATAACAAAGTGGGTTTGGTTGGATACGCCGCCTTTGAGGGAAATCTGGTTCCGTATATACGGGATGCCAACCGGAGCTTATATGAACTTCAGATGTCGGACGGTCTATATATCGGATACCCGGGCGATTGTCTTATGATCCCCGTGACCCAGTCCGAGAAGTATGAGGCGTTTACTGCGTTGGGCTTTTCGCTGGTAGAGGGACGGCACTTCACGGCGGAAGATACAGACGCCGTTATCATCTCCAAAAAGCTGGCGGAGATCAACGGGCTCAAAGTTGGAGACCAGATGACCTTTGCCAGCGGCTACGGCGCAAGACGCTTGTACGAATCAGAGGGTGATATTCAGCATGTCACTCTGACCATCTGCGGTCTGATGGATGTGCCCGACGCGCAGAAGATGGGATACGATGTATCGGTAGCGATGTCTGACCCATATAATGTTGTCTTTTCCTCCTATGAGGCGACCAAAGTGCTATCAAACATATATAGACCCGAGATATGGCTCCAGGATTTGACGGTCTATCTGAAATCGGCAGATGATATGGACGCGTTTATCCAGGAGACGCAGGAAAAGCTCACCATTGAAAGGGTAGCCGGGTCTACGTCGGGCTTTGGCGGCGTGGCGGGCGACAAGGATATTTTCTCAGAAGAGGGGGCGGCGAATGCCCAGGAGCGGTACGACCGGTTTGCCGGGGGAGACTGCTTCTACACTCTGTTTTTGGATAACGAGTGGTATGACGTAGTGGCTGTTCCGATGGAATCGGTCCGGAATTTGCTGGGAATTTTCCTGGTAATTGTGCTGATCGGCAGCGCGGTAGTGCTGGCGCTGGTGGCGCTCTTATCCCTGCGGGGACGCCAGCAGGAGTTCGGTATTCTGTTGGCAATGGGCGAATCGAAACGGAAGGTGACCGGACAGATTTTTGTGGAGGTTTTCGCACCATTGCTGGTGGCAGCGGCCCTGGGGGCGATCCTGGGGACACAGGTAGTGGTTCCGCTGGCGGAGGATTACTCCAGCGGCCTGCTCTCCGTTCGTGCGCGGGAGGAACAGACCGATCTGCGTGCCGGTATTGATGATAGAGATTTCTGGTATTATGTACAGGAGGGGAAATTTATCCAAGAAGAGTTCAATCACCACAGTTACCGTACCCTTGTCGTGGCCGATGCTGTACCGTATGAGGCGGGGCCGGAGGTCTATGGGGCGTACTTCGCACTGGATTTCGGGATGGTGGTACTCATCTTGCTCATACAAATGCTGTCCGTCCTGCGGGTGAAGCCTGCCAGAATCTTAACGGGGAGGGAGTAGAACCAATGAATTTTATCAAACGCGCGTGGTACAGCCTGCTGCACCGTAAAAAGAACACCCTGCTGACAATGCTGATGTTCTTTGTCCTGGGGACGCTGGTGCTGTCGGGCCTGTGCATCCAGAACGCCAGCCAGCAGTCCGTTCAGCAGATCCAGCAGGATGTGGGGGCGGAGATCGTGATCTCCAACGCAGTGTCTGAGACTGGCCCCTACGGTATCAATGGCCTGACCCTGAGCACGGTGCAGATCGCCTCCGGCCTCACAGGCATTACCAGCGTAGAATACTCTTCGCTGATAGAAGCCGTACCGGATGACTTCGAGGTGATCTGGAGCGAGGAACAGAAGGAGCGCTATGGCGGATTCAGCAGCATTCTGGTCGCCGGAGAGGGGAATACGGTGGCGGCAGAGGCTTTTGCCGAGGGAACCTCAGCCTTATCCGCCGGACGGCATATCACTAAAACGGACAAGAGTGCGGCCCTGATCCACGCCACCCTGGCGGAGCACAACGGCCTGGACATTGGCGATACCATCACGATCCGTTCTCCGCTTGTGGAAGACGTGGTGGAGGTCAAGATTGTGGGCATCTTTACCACAGAGGATGTCGCCGACTTCGACACCAAACCGCCCTATCAGCAGCCGGAGAATAAAGTCTACATAAGCATCAACGACTGCTTCATCCTGCTGGGCGGGGAAATGGTGTACCAGGGTGTGCTCATGCTGGAAAATCCCACTAAAGCGGATGAGTACGTGGAGCGCATTGAAGGATTTTTCAAGCCCATTGAGGAAGACGCCGTCTGCTTCATTCGGGACACGGAGTACCGGTCCCTGGCAGGACCACTGAGCAGCGTACAGGGTGCGGCAGCGGTGATGGTCATCGCGGTACTGATCCTGGGGGCGGTGATCCTGGTGCTGGTAACGATCCTGTCCATGCACGTCAGGGAGTTTGAAATGGGCATTCTGCTGTCCATGGGAGAGCGGAAGTGGAAGATCATTTTGCAGCTGTTTATAGAGCTGCTGGTACCGATCCTGCTGGCGGTGACTCTGTCTATCCTGCCGGTGCAGGCGCTGCTCCCATCATTGGGCAGTGCGGTGGGCCTGCGTGAGGCGGCTTACATGCAGGCGGATCAGGTGACGTCGCTCTACGGCGTGTCGGTTCTGCTGGCGGCGGTGTCCACGGTGATATCGGCAGGTAAGGTGCTGCGTTGTCAGCCTAAGAAGATTATGACGGCAGTCAAGTAAGTAGGAGAAGAATCATGGAAAGAAATGAAACTGAGCAGATATTAGCCCAGATTATGAAAAAAAGAAGCGGCATAGATTTTATGAAAGAAAAACTGTTGCAGGATGAGAAATTATTAGGACATAAGATCAGGATGACTGCACGCGAACTTTTGTATGCGTATTTGGATATAGAAAATGCTTTTGAGATCAAAATACCGGAAATAGCCATCACCGATGGGAATTTCGATACATTTTCCAACATGCTTCATATTGTAACAGAACAGCTTCCCCAGTAAGGGCGGGTGATTCTGATAACTGAAAGGGGACCACTATGAATCACATTTTAGAGTTTAAGGATGTCTCGTACGCATATAAAAGTCCTGCGGAAACAGTCTCCATTCTGGAAGGGGCCAGTGCAGTTTTTGAGGAAGGGAAGCTATACGCAATTGTTGGTCCTTCCGGCTCCGGTAAAACAACCACATTAACCTTAGCCGGAGCACTGGAAGCGCCCGCAAGCGGCGATATCCTCTATCGGGGCAAGGATATTCGAGAGATTGGCTACAGTAATTATCGGAACAGAAATATAGGCTTTGTTTTTCAGGCATACAATCTGCTGACCTATCTTACACCGTTTCAAAACGTGATGACAGCGATGGAGATTACGAAGAACAATATTCCCAATAAGAAAGAACGCGCAGTGGAGCTCCTCTCGCGCATGGGGATCACAAAGGAGCAGATGAATCGTAATGTAAACCGTCTCTCTGGCGGTGAGCAGCAGCGTGTGGCGATTGCCCGGGCGCTCTCCACAAAGGCGGATGTGATCCTGGCCGATGAACCCACCGGCAATCTGGACGAGGATACGGCGGCTGGGATTATGAATATATTCCAGGAACTGGCCGGGGAGGGCAAGTGCGTGATTGCTGTTACGCATTCTGCCGAGTTTGCAGAAAAGGCGGATATTGTGTACCGCCTTGAGAGGCATAAGTTGGTGCAGATGCAGAATTAAATTGTGCAAGGAAGTAAGCATTGTGGGTCACATAGTATAGGATACTTGGAGTACAAATGAGTTGTGAGCAAAAGCCATTTTATGGTTTTTGAATATCTATCATTAACTGGAAGGAGGTGAACAGGAAATGGCAAAGCGGAAATTGCAAAAGAAATCTCGCGCGGTTAAAACGGTAGAGACGTATGCTACTGCTCCGACATGTACAACGTGTGTTACCATTTGTGATATGACAAGCGCTGATGTGCGTGCCAAAACACAGGTGGACATATTCATCTACATGGGCGGCCCCAACTAAGAGATTTTCCAAACCTTGAAAAGGCTGTGGGGGCCAGAGATAAAGTCTCTGGCCCCTGCTTTGGGATGGTGGCCTGATCTTGGTCATTCCAACATTGTAGAAAAGGCAGACGTTGTGTATCATTTTAAATCGCATAAGTTAGTTCAGGTCTGGAATTAAGTTGCTCAAAGGAATAAGTATTACAAACTATACAACATTGGATACTTGCTGTATGAGATATGGGAATAAGTCAGATCTTGGTTTTGGACCATATATCATTTACTGTGAGGAGGAGAATAGGAAATGGCAAAGCGGAAATTGCATAAGAAAGCCCGTGTGGTTAAAACGGTGGAAACTTATACTGTCCCTGGATGTTCAATGTCAAGGTGTAACGAGCTTTGTGATATGACAGTTGCTGATGTGCGTGTCCAAACACAGGCGAGCATACGCATATCCGGGATAAATTAAGTCGTGGGCAAAAGCCAGTTTTTGGTTTTTGAATATCTTATTATTTACTGGAGGTGAACTGGAAATGGCAAAACAGAAATTGCAAAAGAAGGCTCGTGCAATTAAAACAGTAGAAAGCTATGCTACTCCTGACTGTTCAACGTGTGCCAACATTTGTAACATGACAGTTGCTGATGTACGTGCCGAAACACAGACCTACCTCAAAAACCTCCCGAGCGGGCTGAAGTAAGCACAAATTAGAAGCTTCGTCAGCCTTTGAAAAGACGTAGGGTCCAGAGGGAATGCCTCTGGACCCTACAGGACTAGAAATCCACCGGATTTAATCTCTCATCAAGATCAATATGTTGCGACCGAAGCGCATTTTCGTAGATGAGGTGAGCAATAGTGAGAGTTTTCATTAACATATGATTTCCATTGCCAACGGCAATGTAGGAAATATCTAAGTTTTCTGTACTTAAAAGCCGATATCTCCATGAAAATACCGACTTTTATGATATATCACGTAATTGTGGTGTCCGACACGTTTTCCAACGGCGAAGTAGACGTGGCGTGACTTCCTTGTCCCCCGATGACTAACATACAGCTGCCGGCAATCCTACAAGAAAACTCCCCAGAACATTGATAAGGAAGGAGTAGCAGATGGAATTTATCAAACGCGCTTTTTATAGCATAAAACACCGCGAGGGACAGAATATCGCCCTGATTATTGCCTACACCTTACTTTTTGCCTTGACACTGGGGATACTGCTGGTGTATCTCTCCATGAGTGCGCAGGTAGACCTGCTGCATGAATCCCTTGGTTGCGCAGTGACGCTTCGGAGCAATGTCTGGGACATCTCCCTACCGGGAGACCTCAAGTATTGTAGTATCCGGGAAGATGACGCCCAGGCATTTCTTGACAGCCCTTATGTGGAATCTTATAACAAACTGGGCTATATTGGAGAGGCCGCTTTTGAGGGAGATCTGTTTCCGTATGTGCGGGACTCCAACCGGAGTTTATATGAATATCAGACACAGAACGGTGATCATACGCCCGGATACTTTGGCGACTGTCTTATGATTCCAGTGACCCAGTCCGAGAAATTTGAAGCGTTTACCGCATTTGGCTTTTCATTGGTAGAGGGACGGCATTTCACAGCGGAGGATGCAGATGCAGTCATCATTTCCAAAAAGCTGGCAGAGCGCAATGGGCTCAAAATCGGAGATCAGATGTCATTTGCCAGCGGCTACGGCACAAGATACACCTACGAATCAGAGGATGATATTCAGCATGTCACCCTAACCATCTGCGGCCTGATGGATGTGCCCAATGCGCAGGAGATGGGATACGATGTGTCGGTAGTCACTATGGACCCATACAATGTGGTCATTTCCTCCTATGAGGCGACCAAAGTGCTGTCAAACATGTATCATCCTGAGGTATGTCTTC
>JAAVHD010000009.1 GCA_014799915.1 Oscillibacter sp. | reverse complement strand
AGCCCCGCTTCACCGTAAGATTGATATTCCGGTTGGCGGTAAGCGTACCGAACCGCTTGGTGACNCCCCGCAGTTCAAGGATCGTTTCCGTTTTTTCCATGTTTCACCGTCCTTTGAAAAAGGGGCCCTGCACGNTATAGTCGATGCAGCTGAGAAACGGTAAAAAGGAAGCGAGAGAAAATGAAACGCAGCAAGGCGGAGGACGCAGGCGGGCTGACGCCCGCCAAGGACGACAACGAAGCTGCATTTCATTTTATCCGCTGAACTTTACCGTTTTTNAACTGCGTCGACTATAAGCAAGGCCCCCGGAAGATCATTGTTCGTAGGAGAAGACNTCGANAGACCCGTTGGTCACGCCGGCCATCACCTCATCCACGGCGGTTTTNATATCGTCGGGAAGCTCGTCATAGTCCTGAGAGGCATAGATGGGAGAGCCGGTAGAAATACCATAGCTGATGCTGTTGACGCCGTTGAAGTCACCGTTCACATAGCTGTTATANGCGGTAGGCACGGCGTCCTGGATCGCAATAAGGGCGGACCAGAAAACCAGCTCATCCATATCCCCCTGCCACTTATCCACGCCGATACACTTCACCCCGGCGTCAATGCAGGCCTGCAGCACGCCGATGCCCGCCTGGCTGGCGGCCTGGGCCACCACGTCCGCACCGGCATCGAGGACGATNTTGGCGGTCTCAGCACCTTTCACGGAGTCCTCCGCGTTGCCGATGAACGTCTTGGANGCGGAAGCATTGGTCCCATAGACCTCNTTGGCGTAGGCAATACCGGCGGCNAAGCCGTCATAGAACCGGTTAATGACGCCGATATCCAGACTNCCNATCCAGGCGATGTTTCCGGTTTCGCTGGTAAGGGCGGCGACGANACCGGCNATGAAGCAGGGCTCAAAGGAGTCCACCACGATGCAGGTCACGTTATCCAGNGTGGTTTCCTCGTTGCAGTCGATGGGGATAAACTTGGTGTCGGGGTACTCGCCGGCGATCTCCAGCGCCACCAGGCTTACGGCGTCGTACATGGTATAAATGGGGTTAGCGCCCATTTCGGCCATGGCNCGGATCTGTTCCTCGTACTCCGCGGGTTCCAGGGCCTCTACCAGCCGGACCTCCGCGCCGGTATTGGCNTGGATCGCCTCAAAGCCCTGCCAGGTCAGGTCCACNAAGGGNTCGCCNGCGGGGACTTCGCTGATGAGGCACACCAGCGGGGCNGACGNNCTGNNGCCGGNATCATCGGAAGTGACGGTATTGCTGGAATTGTTGGAACTGTNGGAACTNTTGGNANCNCTGGAGTTATTGTTATTACCGCCGGAACCGCAGGCCGTCAAAGCGACANCCAGCGCAAGGGCAAGCAGCAGTGCACAGAGACGTTTTGTCTTTTTCATANTTTGTCCTCCTTAAAGAATGAGAGAGGGTGAAAGNAACAAGAGAAGGTGCTAAATTGCCGCTGATACTGTTCCTCAATGAAAAGCGCAGTATCGTTACCGTGCGGGAATCTTNAATTTGCAACGATCTAAAGAGCGTACAGATCGCGCAATGGCCGCATCGAGCGGTCATGCACGATCAATTCTTTATAGCCACTCGATGTGGCTATAAAGAATTACAAGTTCTTTTTGATACTTTTTCTTTCAAGAAAAAGTATNANANTTGATCAGGGCCTGTCCGTCTGAAAAAGCGCGGGCAGTTCCTGGATGTCCTGNATCAGGATATCNGGATNNCACNCCGTGAGGCTTTCCNCCGGCCAGTTCCCCGAGGGGACCGCCACCGTATATACCCCGGCGGCAACGCCTGCCTGAATATCGAAAGGAGACTCGCCGATGTAAATGCACGCATCCGGTCTGCACCCNACCAGCTCCGCNGCCTTCAGCAAAGGCTCGGGGTCCGGCTTGAACCGGGTCACGTCGTCCCGGGAGATGAGATAACCGATATACCGGTCCAGACCCAGGGCGTGAAGNATAAACCGGGCGTTCTGCCGCCGCTCGGAGGTGATCAGGCAGATCGGGAAGTCCGCCTGCCGGGCGGCGGCAAGCGCGTCCATCGCATGGTCAATGAGCCTTGCATGTACCATTTTAGCCGGATACTGCCGTTTGTACTCCGCGATGAATTCCTCGATCCGTTCCGTTTCCGTTTCGGCGACATCCGAGAGGGTAGTGAGCATCACCTCGACCGGAAGCCCGAACATCCCCAGAATAGCATCCTTTCCCGGCGGGACGGCCCCTACATGGCGGAAGGACTCCTCCAGAGCGTCACAGATCGGGTCCTGGGAGTGNACCAGCGTGCCGTCGAGGTCCGTTAAGAGGGCTTTGAATNTCATGNTAATNCTTCTTGCTCAGGATCGCGCCGTCCAGCGCGTGNTTGCAGANGCAGTCGTCCTCCAGATTGATGCTCTTNATNGCAATNCGCAGCACGGCTTTGAAATCCTCNACGCCCTGCTTGAGCAGNTCCGGGAAATCGGCGCAGTCNGTAGGCTCGCCCAGGGACCAGTTGTTGGGCATACAGATATGGGCGTAGCACATCGCCATTTCCCGGGCGAAAATGACCTCAGGAATCGTTGTCATGCCGACTAAATCGCCGCCCAGCTTACGGAAGACCTTCAGCTCAAACGGGGTGTTGAAGCGCAGTCCCTCGTCCACGAAGAGAACACCGTGATCGTGGACATGACCGGGCTTGACCTGATTGGCGGCGTCGATCAGGGCCTTGCGGAGGGTGGGGCAGTACGCGGGGCACATATCCACATGGTAGGCCACAGGGACGTCGTCATACATAGAGCGGGGCATCCGGCGGGTCATGTCGAAAAAGTCGTCAGGCACGACCAGATCGCCGGGAGCCATTTCAGGGTTCATACTGCCCACGGAGTTGGTAGCGAAGATACGGCGGACCCCAAGGTCCCAGAGGGCGTAAATATTGGCCCGGTAATTGATGCGGGGGACGATAATGTGGTGTTCCGGTCCATGACGGGGGATAAAGTAGACCGGCTGGCCGTCGATGCTCCCCCGGAAAATCTCCGAGGAACGGCCGTACTTGCTGTCGTGGATAAATACCTCAGGGTCCTCCAGCAGGTCATAGAATCCGCTGCCGCCGATAATGCCAATAGGTTCCATGATCGATCTCCTCCTTTTCAAGGTGTCTCGTCCTTCAGACAGACTACGGAACTGCGTTCTGTCATCTGCATTTTGAAGGCTGTCTTGGTGTGGTTGCTCCTGGCGAGCAGGTCGCCGTTAGAGAGCTTCTGTATGATACGCTCGCTGGCCTGCATGGCCAGCTCCTCGCTGTTGAGGCGCAGGTTCGTGATGCCCAGCTTCTCGAAATCCAGCACATCCTGCCGGCATTCCTCGGTCCCGATGAGGGAGATATCCACGCCCGGACGCATTCCCCGGCTGGCGAGGGCGTCCAGAACACCCAGGCAGATGTAGTTATTGCTGGCAAAGATAGCGGTAGGCGGTTCGGGCAGTTCCAGCAGGGCGATGGTTTCCCGCTCGCCGGTTTCTCTGGACCAGTTGCCCCAGCGGATGTAATCCTCCCGGAGGGTCAGGCCGCTGCGATGGAGCCCCAGCCGGTAGCCCTCCAGCTTATCGGCGCTGGCGGAGGCGCCCTGGTTGCCGAGAATCATGGCAATCCGGCTGTGCCCGGCCTGGACGAAGTAGTCCACCACTCCGGCGACCGCACCCACATTGTCGTGCATAAGGCTGTCGGCGAAGGTAACGTCGATATTGCGGTCCACGAAGATCATGGGCTTGTTCTGCTCCTCATAGTAAGCAATGATCTCGGAGAGGACCTCCTCCGGGACGCTGTCGGTGACGGAAATAATGCCGTCGGCCAGCTGGGCAATGCGGCCCATGAGCAGTTCCTTCTCCTCCTCCTCGTCGTTGTCGGTTTCATAGACCAGGGGGATGTAACCGGCCTTACGCAGGGTGCGCATGGCTATGCTGACAAAGGCGGTAAAGAAAGGATTGACAATGTTGGGGACCAGGATAACGATCGTGTCCGTGCGGCCCCGGGCCATTGCGGCGGCGTTGTAGTTAGGGACGTAGTGCAGCTCCTGCATCACGTCCATGATGCGCTGGCGCACCTCGGGATTCACCCACTTATAGTCGTTGATGACGCGGGAGACCGTGGAGATGGACACATCCGCCGCTTTGGCGATGTCCCGGATAGTAGCTTTTTTCTGCTTCATGGAGCAGCCTCTTCTCTGTGATTTTTTAGGTGCGGGGACAGGATCAGGATTTCGCTAAAAGCGCGTGGTCCAATGCGTGGGCGCAGGGGCAGTCCCGCTCATCGGAAAGGCGTTCAACAACCAGAGCGATGATCGCCCGGAAATCTGCCGTACCTTTTTTCAGAAGCCCCTGAAAGGTATCGGAACGGATCGGCGCGCCCACGCAGTCAGTAGGCATACAGATGTGGGCATAGCAGAGACCGATTTCCCGGGCCAAAACGGCCTCCGGCAAGGTGGTCATGCCGCACAGATCCGCTCCCCAGGACCGGAAAAGTCTTTGCTCGGCGGGAGTGTTGAAGGCAAGTCCCTCCGTCACCAGGAGCACGGCATGGCTGTGGGTCGTACCCTGGTGAACTTCCCGGGAGGCACGGATCAGTTCTTCCCGGATAACGGGGCAGTAAGGCTCGGCCATGTCCACATGGTAGGCGGCCTCTATGTCGTCGTAGAAGGAGCGGGGGGTGCGGCTGGTCATGTTGATAAAATCGTGGGGAATGACCATATCGCCAACCGCGATGTCCGGATTAAGGGAGCCGACGGAGTTGGTAGCGATGACCCGCTCCACGCCCAGGTCCTTCATGGCCCAGAGATTGGCGCGGTAGTTGATACGCGGGACGATGATGGTGTGTTGGGGTCCATGGCGGGGCAGGAAATAGACGGGCCTTCCGGAGAGCGTCCCCTCATAGATCTCAGAGGAGCGGCCAAAAGGATTGTCATGGATAAACATGCGGGGGTGGTCCAGCATTTCGTAAAGTCCGCTGCCGCCGATGATACCGATCGGTTTCATAAAAAACACCTCCTTTGAGCTGAAACCCTTTTCATGTTGGGATTATAACAGTATAGCCGCATAGAGTCAATATCCAAAAATTTTTTTGTCGAACTGACAGAATTTTTTGCGAAATTATTGTTCCTATCCAACAAAAATTTATCGAAAACGCTTTCAGTTAAGCAGACGGACTGATGAAAACGCAGCGCGGGAGCTGGCCTCCGAGCCCCAGCCTGCTGGTCAGAGGAATTCGGCGGCCAAGGCACGGCGCAACTGCCGGTCAAGCTGTCCGGGAGCGAAGCTGCCTATCCCGGAGGGGTTCTGCACGCAACCCGGGGCTGCTTTTATTCTGACGCACTTTTCCATCGTTGCGGGTCTTCCGGCATAGTTTTTGGAGTCGCAGGCCAGTGAGGGACTCTTGGGTGGGAAAAATGGGAACAAAAAAAAGAGCCACAGCAACGAATTGCTGTGGCTCTTTTGGGGGCTATTACTCGAGAGACATCATGCGCGTCTTATTTCAGACGTCATCAAAAAGCCTGTCGCTCTTACTTCAGATCGACCTTGCCGCCGGCCTCTTCCAGCTTCTTCTTCAGCTCCTCGGCCTCGTCCTTGGAGACGGCTTCCTTCAGGGTCTTGGGAGTGCCCTCGACGGCAGCCTTGGCCTCGGCCAGGCCCAGACCGGTGATCTCACGGACAGCCTTGATGACCTTGATCTTGGCAGCGGCATCGAAGCCGGTCAGGACCACGTCAAACTCGGTCTTCTCCTCAGCGGCGGGAGCGGCAGCGCCGGCAGCGGGAGCGGCCATAGCGGCGGCGGAAACGCCGAACTCTTCCTCCAGAGCATGAACCAGCTCGCTCAGCTCCAGAACGGTCAGAGCCTTAACTTCTTCGATCATAGCGGTGACTTTCTCACTAGCCATTGTTAATTACCTCCTAATAATGTTTCAGTAAAAATAGTTTTGTATGTGGCGTGCCGCTTACTCGGCGGCGGGGGCCTCCTCAGCGGGGGCCTCGGCAGGGGCGCCCTGCTTCTCGGCGATCTGCTTGAGGACGCAGGCCAGACCGGAAATGGGAGCCAGCATGGTGCCCAGGACCTGCGCCTGCAGGATGGGCAGCGGGGGAATGGCGGCCAGGGCCATGACCTCGTCCAGAGGCATGGGCTTACCGTCCATGAAGCCGCCCTTGATCTCGAAGTGACCATCGATCTTCTTGGCGAAGTCGTTGACCACACGGGCGGGGGCTACGGGGTCGTCGTGGCAGATAGCCAGAGCAGTCGCGCCGTTGAGCAGGTCGTCCAGCTCGTTCATACCGCAGTTATTGACGGCAAACTGGAGCAGGGTGTTCTTCACCACGGCGTACTCGACGTTGTTCTTGCGCAGCTCGGCGCGCAGAGCGGTGTCCTCGGCCACAGTGATGCCCTTGTAGTCCACCAGCACACCGGCGGCGGCGTTCTGCAGCTTATGGGTCAGATCGGCCACGATGGCCTGCTTTTCGCTGAGAACCTTTGCGTTAGGCATTCTTGTTTTCACCTCCATTAGATTTTGCTGGGGTATCAGGTGCGTTCAAGAAACGGAAAACGGTCCCTGCGTCAGGACGCAAGGACCGTGCTAATCATACAATCAGCAATCCTCGGCAGGATTTCCGGGCGGACCCAACCTGCTGTCTTTGGAACGCGAGGATTATTATACCTGTAGATCAAGTGCTTGTCAATAGTATTTTGTAATTTTTTCAGATTTTTTGAGTGAGTCAGGACAGAAGAAGCGCTTTACAGTTTCCGGCATCTACGCTATAATAAGGATACCACATTTGAGCGTCTGCTGCGTATCTCCCCACACACGTTGAGATACGCAGCAGACACAAAAGGAGAAGATAAACGGTATGAAACAGGTTGCATTAGGCGGCAGCGGTATGACCGTCCCTGCCATTATCGTGGGCTGTATGCGTCTGGGAGAGCTGGATACGCAGGCGCTGGGACACTTCATCCACACCGCGTTAGACAATGGCGCGAACTACTTTGACCACGCCGATATCTATGGCGGCGGCGTCTGTGAGGAACACTTCGGCGCAGTGCTCCGGAGCGATCCGTCCATCCGCCGGGAGGATATCATCCTGCAATCCAAATGCGGCATCCGGCAGGGTTTTTATGACTCCTCCAAGGAGTACCTGCTGCGCTCAGTGGATGGAATCCTGAAGCGTCTCCAGACCGACTATCTGGACGTACTGCTGATCCACCGCCCGGACGCACTGGTGGAACCGGAGGAGGTAGCCGCCGCCTTCGACGAACTGGAGCAAAAGGGAAAGGTGCGCCATTTCGGCGTCTCCAACCACAAGCCCATGCAGATCGAGCTGCTCAAGCGGACTGTCCGCCAGCCTCTGCTCATCAACCAGCTGCAATTCAGCATCCCCGTGTCCAACATGGCCGCCAGCGGTCTGGAGGTCAATATGGATACGCCGGGCTCCATCGACCATGACGGCAGCGTGCTGGATTACTCCCGCCTGCACGACATGACCATCCAGGCGTGGTCCCCCTTTCAGACGCCCAACTGGGGCGGCTGCTTCCTGGGGGATGCGCGCTACCCGGAGCTGAACAAGGAGCTGGACACTCTGGCGGCCCAGTATGGCGTCAGCGCCACGACGGTTGCCGCGGCGTGGATCCTCCGTCACCCGGCAGGGATGCAGCTGATCGCCGGGTCGGCAAAGGAGTCCCGCTTAAAGGAGATCATCCAAGCCTGTGATATCCGGCTGACGAGGGAGGAGTGGTACCGGCTCTACCTGTCCGCCGGTCATCCGCTGCCTTGAGGTGTTTCAGGGTTCCGGGAGACTGCTCCAATGAGTACACTGTAAGGTTTATTAAGAAAACAGAACGCTATTATTCAGGAGGAAAACAATGAGTATCGACAGAAACAGGATGCCGAAGCTGGGCTTTGGCATGATGCGCCTCCCCGAGAAGGACGGCGTCGTAGAGCTGCCCAAAGTCTGCGAGATGGTGGACACTTTCATGAAGGCGGGCTTCAATTACTTTGACTCAGCCTACGTCTACCACGGCGGGAAGTCTGAATCAATTATAAAAGAGGCCGTCGTGGACCGCTATCCCAGGGATTCGTTCTATCTGGCCACCAAGCTTCCCGGGTGGGCCATGAAGGGGCCGGAGGACCGGGACAGGATGTTTAACGAGCAGCTGAGCCGCTGCGGCGTGGACTACTTCGACTTCTACCTTCTCCACAGCCTGGAGGATGGAAACAATTATGATACTTATGAGAAGTACGACTGCTTCAACTGGGCCATGGAGAAGAAAGCGGAGGGAAAGATCCGGCACTTCGGCTTCTCCTTCCACGGCACGCCTGAGCTGCTGGAGAAGGTGCTGGACCAGCACCCGGAGGTGGAGTTCGTCCAGATCCAGCTCAACTATGCGGACTGGAATAACCCTCTGGTCCAATCCGGCAAGCTGTATGAGATCCTGAGCAGCCGCCAGGTACCCGTCATCGTCATGGAGCCGGTGAAAGGCGGCACACTGGCAAACCTGGCTCCCGAACTGGACGGGATGCTGAAAGCGGCCAACCCCGACGCCTCCTCCGCCTCCTGGGCGATGCGGTTTGTAGGCTCCCTGGACGGTGTGATGACCATTCTGAGCGGCATGTCCACCAAGGAGCAGGTGGAGGACAACCTGAATACTTTCACAAACTTCGTGCCCCTTACCCAGGAGGAGCACGGGATCATTGACGCCGTAGTACAGAAGATGCTGGATATGCCCTTGATCCCCTGTACCTCCTGCCGGTACTGCTGCGACGGCTGCCCGGCGGGCATCCAGATCCCGGACGTGTTCCGGGCGCTGAACACGACGCGGATGTATCCCAAGGACAACCGGCCCAGGATGTTCTACAACAACCTGACCGATCACTCCGGAAAGGCCAGCGCCTGCGTGGCCTGCGGCCAGTGCGAGGGAGTCTGTCCCCAGCATCTGCCTGTCATCGAGCTGATGAAGGAAGCCGCAGAAAAGTTGGGATAATACTTTTCAATAGAGCATTTATCAGGGGGATTTCACCTTCAGTGAAATCCCCCTTGACAAAATTTATATTTATAATTGCAGTGTCATCTTTATATGAGGAATACCATCTTCAAGAAATTCAGAGGACGATTGAACAAAGCCTGCCTTTTCGTATAGCTCGCGGGCATAGACCTGTGCTTCAATGACAATGGATTTGGCTCCAAACCGTTCTTTGGCGACTTGAATGCCGGCAGAAAGAATTTTACTCCCTAAGCCGCAACGCCGTTTGACTGCGATCACACGGCCGATCGATGGTTCTTTGAAAGTTGTGTTTTCCGGTAATACACGCAAATATGCTTGCATTCCTGTCTCGTCTTTCAAGTAGACATGGCAGGCCTTTTTGTCGGCATCGTCCACTTCCTGATAGGGACAATTCTGCTCAACGACAAATACAGAGACACGTAATTTATAGATTTGAAATAGTTCTTCGGTGCTCAATTCATCGAAATGCTTTATAACAAGCTCCATAATGATGTTCCTTTTCAAATTCCCGCTTTGCCGGCTTCTGATAACCACAGTATACCAAAAATGCGACCAATACGCAATCTCTGTTTCAACGGGGATCCATCTTGACTATTCTTAACAGACCCTGTAAAATATCCACAATAAAATCGACCATCATCTACAACTGTCTCAAAACTTTTTTGACACAGTTTCTTGATTATCCCCCGCGTTGTGATATAATTCCCCCATGGCATACCAGCCAAACGGGCAGGGAGGGCGCTTATGAAACGTATCTGTAAATATTGCGGCGAGTCCATCTCCGAAAGCGAGGCGTTCTGTCCCAATTGCGGGGCGAAGAACGCCGGGGAAAGCGGCGGGCCGAAGAAGTATCGGAAACCCCAGACCATTGAGGAGCTGAAAGCGTTCTGCGCGGACAAGGGTATGCCGCTGGAGAAGATGCGCTTTTTCATCGGGGAGAACTATCGCGGAGCGAGGGCGTTTGGCATCTATCAGGATACGGACGGAGAATTTGTCGTCTACAAGAACAAAAGCGACGGCTCACGCGCCGTCCGGTATAAGGGGCCGGACGAGGCGTATGCCGTCAATGAGATTTATGAGAAGCTGCGCTCAGAGGATTCGGCGCGCCGTCAAGCGCCCGTATCGCGTAGCGCTCCCATCCAAAAAAAGAGCGGACATTCGATCTTGCTAAAGTTTTTTATGATGCTCTGCGCTGCGCAGATCGTCGTCATATTTGCGGTCATATTATTGTCCGGCTCAAAGAAGCCGCATCGCGGCTACTATGCGTATAACGATCACGACTATTACTATTACAGCGGCGATTGGTATTACTACGATGATGATATTCTTGGTTGGCGGTATGCCTATGATGTAGACCCATACCTGGAAGAAAACCACCCCGATTATTTTTTGGATGATGATTACGACGCGGGCTATGGCGTCAGTAACTTTGAGGATTCGGAGTACTGGTACGGCTCCGATTACGGCTCAGACACCGATGACTATGATTGGGGCAGCAGCAGCGACTACGATTCATGGGACAGTTTCGATACAGATTGGGATTCGGATTGGTAAGCTGCGCTGCAAGCGTTTACAACTTTACTGATATGAGGGTATCATAGGTAAGGTTTCGAGCCGAGCGTTGAAATCGAAGTTGATCTGAGAGGGGCTCTTAGCGGAGGGCCCGTATAAAAATCGTGCATGACCGCACAACGCGGTCATGCACGATCTATTCTCTCCTCAAACCGCTCAATCCCTGCGCTCATCCTCGTTGTGATAACACTCCCTAAACCGGGCGGCAAAGGCCGGAGGCTCGTTTTTACAGTACAGATGGGAGATATCCCCGAAGCCGTTGACCCGGAAGTAAGCGATCCCCTCCCGGCGCTCCTCCGTGATCACGGTGGTCACCGACGTGGGCGCGGCACAGAAGCCGTGCCACAGCACCATGGGGGATATGTTCAGCAGATGGCTCAGGATGACGCACTCCACACCAAAGTGACAGAAGAACGCAATGGTGTCGTTGTTGGCCCTGACCGCACGGTAGAGGGGCCCTTCCCGGCGGTAGCCGTGTCTTTCCAGCAGTTCATCCAGACTGCCGGTGACCCAGTCGTAGGTCTCCTTGACATGGCCCTCCCGCATGATCTCCGTCTCATACCACCGGTCCGGCAGGAAGTAGCGGGGCTCCGCCGTCCAGTCCTGGGGCAGCCAGTCCCAGGTGAGCATTTTTCTGTCCGTTACATCCGGGCGGTGGATCGGGGCTTCAAGCTCCCGCAGCCACAGGCACTCCTCCGCCGCCCAGCCCGTTCTTTTCAGGGTCAGGGAGGCGGTGTCCTTCGCCCGGCCCAGCGGGGAGACGTAACAGGCGTCCACATGGATGCCCGCCATCCGCTCCGCCAGGTATTCCGCCTCCCGCCAGCCCTTCTCCGTCAGGGAATCTATCTCGTAGTTGGGATCGCCGTGCCGGATGATCAGCAGTTTCATGACCGTTTCCTCCCATAGCCCCGGCAGGAGTCACCACTCCCGCCGGATATCGGACGCCTCCACATCGTAGAGACGCATAAATTCCTCCAGGTCCCCGTCGCTCCGGATCAGCATCAGCTCCTCAAACCGGCCGCTGGCTGCGTCCTTGAAGCCCGCCGTCTGTTCGCCGGTGCAGATGCTGGAGCGGATCACCGGAATCTTTCCGGTCTTGTCGTATGCGGTCTCCCGCTTTTTACGCCGCCAGAACATAGTCCCCTCTCCCCTGCCGTCAGTTTTTCAGGCTCTGCATGGGGGCGGGAATCCGTCCGCCCCGGGCCACGAAGTCTTTGCTGGAGAAGGGATGGACCGCCTGCACCGGGCCGGAGCCCAGCAGGCCGCCGAACTCCACCGTGTCCCCCACTTTCTTCCCGGGGGCGGGGATGACGCGCACAGCGGTGGTCTTGGAGTTGACCATACCGATAGCGGCCTCGTCGGCGATGATGGCGGAGATGGTCTCTGCGCTGGTGTCGCCGGGGACCACGATCATATCCAGACCCACCGAGCACACGCAGGTCATGGCCTCCAGCTTGTCCAGCGTCAGAGCCCCGGAGGACGCGGCGGCGATCATGCCCTCGTCCTCGCTGACGGGGATAAACGCGCCGGAGAGGCCGCCCACCGACGAGGAGGCCATGACGCCTCCCTTCTTCACGGCGTCGTTGAGCAGGGCCAGGGCGGCGGTGGTGCCGTGGGTGCCGCAGACCTCCAGTCCCATCTCCTCCAGGATCCGGGCCACGCTGTCGCCCACGGCGGGCGTGGGGGCCAGGGACAGGTCCACGATTCCGAAGGGGGTGTCCAGCCTCCGGCTGGCCTCCTGGGCCACCAGCTGGCCTACACGGGTGATCCGGAAAGCGGTCTTCTTGATGGTCTCCGCCACCACGTCAAAGGGCTCGCCCTTCACGGACTGGAGGGCGTAGTGGACCACGCCGGGGCCGGAGACGCCCACGTTGATGACCCGCTCCGGCTCCCCTACCCCGTGGAAAGCCCCGGCCATGAAGGGGTTGTCCTCCACGGCGTTGCAGAATACCACCAGCTTGGCGCAGCCGAAGCCACCCTGCTCCGCGGTGTGCCCGGCCAGCTCCTTGATGGTCCGGCCCATGAGGGCCACCGCGTCCATGTCGATGCCCGCCTTGGTAGAACCCACGTTGACGGAGGAGCAGACAATATCGGTAGTCGCCAGGGCCTCGGGGATGGAGGCGATGAGACGGCGGTCCGCATCTGTCATGCCCTTCTGCACCAGGGCGGAGAAGCCGCCGATGAAGTCCACGCCGCAGGTCTTTGCCGCCCGGTCCAGAGCCTTGGCGAAGGGGACGTAGTCCTCCGTCTCCGCCGCCGCGGCCACCAGGGCGATGGGGGTGACGGAGATGCGCTTGTTGACGATGGGCACGCCGAACTCCTTGGCGATGGCGTCGCCGGTGGAGACCAGATTTTCCGCGTAGCGGGTGATCTTGTCGTAAATTTTATCGCAGGCCGTCTTTACGTCGCTGTGGGCGCAGGAGAGCAGGGAGATGCCCATTGTGATGGTGCGCACGTCCAGATGCTGCTGGTCGATCATCTGGATGGTCTGCATGATCTCATGTTGATTGAGCATAGCGGCCACCTCTTAAATGCGGTGCATGGCGTTGAAGATGTCCTCCCGCTGGATGCGGATGGACAGGGCCAGATCCTGACCGGCCTGCTCCAGGATGCCGGTCATGTCGGCAAGGGACTTCTCACAGGCCTCGGTGTCTACCAGCATGACCATGGTGAAGAACTCCTGCTGGAGGACGGTCATGGTGATATCGAGGATATTGATGTTATACTTGGCCAGCAGGGAGCACACGTCGGCGGTGATACCCACCCGGTCTTTTCCGATAACGGTGACAATCGCTTTCATAAATCAAATTCCTTTCTGCGCCGGTTTATACCGGACAGATATTATCATTCCTGCATGAAAACACAGAAATCATATCATTGGCTCCAGGCCGTTTTACCGGCCGCGGAAGTTATTTTAGCACGGAATCCGGCCGGTGTAAACGGGAAACCGGACGCTTTTCCAAGGATTTGTCGGAATTAGCCAGTTTTTCCCCTCGCAGAGGGCGAAAGTTTTCCTTCCCGGTTACCCCGTGGAAGAAAAACTATGCACAGCCCGGGATTCCTTCTTGCACCCGGAGGATAAAGCTGTTATAATACGGGTTGAAAACATTTCTCCACCCGCCTGCGGGAGGATACAAACCTGGTTAAGAAAAGAGGCTTGAGCATGAGCGAAGAAAGCAAGAAGGAAAAAAAGCCTAAGAAAGAGAAGAAGCCTAAGGCGCCCAAGGAGCCGAAGCCCAAGAAGGAAAAGAAGCCCAAGGCGGAAAAGCCCCCCAAGATGAAAAAGTGCTCCTCCTGTCAGGAGATGATTCCCAAGAAGGCCAAGGTCTGCCCCCACTGCGCGGCCAAGCAGAAGGCGAATCCTCTGCCGCTGATCCTGGTGGCCGTGGTGCTGATCCTGGCAACAGCCAGCGTCTCCATCCTGTTCTTCCACTTCCCCTTCGCACCGCCCTTTGACGTCCCCTTTGGAGCCAAAAACATCTCCGACAGCGTGCTGGGCGCGGGGATGGAGCTGAGCAAAAAAGAGGAGGAGGCCGTCATGGCCGTCCTGGAGGAGTGCGGCTTCACTTCCAAGATCGCCGAGGTCCGGCAGCTGTCCGCCGGTGAGACCTATACCCTCTACGCCGTCCATGACGCTGATACCATCCGTTATCTGGACGGCGACGTGGTGGTGGAGGTCAACAACGAGACCAAGGCCGTGCGGACCATCTCCTACGGGAGCCGCGATCTCTACATTAGCGGGCATGTCATCACGCCGGTCACGGACTACTATCTCAGCGGCCCGGAGCGGGACGTCTATCTGGCCGTCTGTCTGGACGCCGTCAAGTCCCGGCTGGATGTCCCGGAAACCGCCGTGTTCCCCTCCAAGAGCAATTGGGAGTACACCATGAACGGAAACAAGGTCACGGTCAACTCTACCGTCACCTACAAGGACCCCACCGGCCAGGAGTCCACCGTCCCCTTCCAGGTGGACTTTGAGGACGGGGCCTTCGTATCCTTCACTTTCCTGTCTGCACTGAATTGATACTTTTTCTTGAAAATCAAAGGTATAAACCCCATGGAACCATTGCGCCGCAATGGTTCCATGGGGTTGAACAGTACTTGGCACATAAAAATGCACAAGTACTCTGCTTTCGCACAGAAGGGCAAAACAGACTTTATTAAGGAATTAAAAAATGGATATTGGAATGAAAACGCCCGATGGTGATTTTACCCTTCGTGCGGCAGCGCTTATTATCAATAACGGTCAATTCCTTGTCGTAAGACACAATAATTACGACTGTTTTTACACTATTGGCGGGAGAGTTCATGTAAACGAGACGTCTGCTGAGGCAGTCGTCAGAGAGGTATACGAGGAAACAGGGTATCTTTTTTCTGTTGACCGCCTGATATTTATTCAGGAACGGTTTTACAATGTCAATAGTGCCCACCACCACGAAGTAGTTTTTTTCTACCTTATGAAGCCAACGGATGTTCAGATCGAAAATGGAACCTGTACGGATCAGCAGGAGGAAAAGCTATACTGGTTACCTGTTGATGAATTGCAGTACACGGATCTTGTTCCAGATTTTTTGAGAACAGCCTTGGCAAATATTCCCCAAGAGGTAGTACACATCATTTCTAAGGAATAGCTGTGGCTTATCACTGCCGGGGAAATCATTCAATGTGCAATATGCAATGGAAGCACAGTACACAACTGGGGACTCAATCAAAACTTTTTTTGCTGGGCTTTCTTTGATAAATGACGGGATGCCCAACGGCGAGAGTTTTTTGCTGATCAAGGCGATTTGACGAGCCGTCTTCAGACAGCCACGGGTGACGATATTGCACTCCGGAAATAGTATAAGGAAGAATGCCGCCTGCTCATCATGTGAGCAGGCGGCATTCTTCATCCGTTCGCCACTTTATACAGGGAATAGAAATACTCCTTCCTTTCCATGAGGTCTGCAAACCTGCCCTTCTCGCAGACTTTCCCGTTCCGTAGGACAAAGATTCCGTCGTACTGCTCCAAAAGCGCCTCCTCCAGCCGGTGGGTCACCACCACCCGGGTCAGGCCGTCCAGATGCAGGATTGCGTCTGTCACTGAAAATGCAGTTTGATTGTCCAGTGATGCTGTAGCTTCATCCAACAATAAAACAGGGGTCTCTCGCAGCAGGCACCGGGCAATGGACACCCGCTGCCGCTCTCCACCGGACAAACCGCTGCCGTTCTCGCCGCAGCGGCAGCTCTCCCCCTTCCGCTCGATCAGCTCATCCAGCCCCGAACGGTGGACCGCAAGCTCCAGCTTATCCTCCGGGAAGTCGCGGAACATGGTGATATTCTGGTACAAAGTATCGTCAAAGAGGAATACGTTCTGCCCGATCAGGCTCATGACGTCATACAGGCTGTCCGTATCCACCTCCCGCAGCTCCTTGCCGTCGATGGCGATGGAGCCGCTGTAGCCGTCATAGGCACCCATGAGCAGATTCAGCAGGGTGGACTTCCCCGACCCGGACGCTCCAACCAGGGCGTACTTCTTCCCCGCTTCCAGCTTCATGGATAAATCGTTCAGCACCGGTTCCTCCGGCTTGTAGCCGAAGGTCACGTGCTCCAAAGTGATGGCACCGTCCAGCTTCGCGGGGATGGCGCCGCCGGAGCGGCCCGCGTGCTCCTCCGTGACCCCCGCCAGCTTTCGCACCAGCGCGGCGGCGGCCTTGCGGGCGGCCCAGTACTGGGGGATGCTGCCGATGCCGTTGACCACATAGCCGGAGAGGTTCGCGAATACTGCCACCGTCCCGGCGGTAATGTCTCCCCGGATGGCCAGATACGCGCCAATCAGAAAAATGCCGAACTGGAAGATAATGCCGAAACAGCTGGACAGGTTCCGTACGTAACCGTCGAAATATCTCCGGCGGCGCTTGGTGTCCTCAACGGTGTGGTTGGCGGCGTCAAAGAGCTTCTGTGCCTCTTTTTCCGCTTTGAAGCTTTTGATGACGGAAAAGCCGCTGAGCAGGTCCTTGACCTGGGCCATAAAGCCCTCGTTCTGATCGCTGACCGCCTTAGCCCGCTTCGCCATCGGTCCGCCGCTTACCACTGCCAGAACCAGGGATGGGATGCACAGCAGGACAGACAACACCGTCATGAGCGGACTGTACCAGCACATCATTGCCAACGAGCCGATGAACAGGAGCACCTGCATGAGCAGAGTAAAGGAATTTTCCAGATAGTCCGTCTCAATGGCGGCCACATCGTTGGTCAGGGTGGATAAGTACCGCCCGGTGTTCTCCTGGGAAAAGGCGCTGATGCTCTTGGCGGACAGCTTCCGGAAAGCCAGGGACTTGTACTGCTCCAGGGCCCGGTGGATAAAGACGGCGCGGCTGGAATAGTACCCCAGGTCCAGGACCGCGTTGAAGACCATCAGCCCCACCACGAACCAGAAGATAGATCTGAGCTGCTCCAGATCCCCCGTCGCGATCGTATCCAGCACCGCGCCCAGTATCCAGGACACGGAGAGGTTTACAACAAGCGACAGGGCGATGCCAACCATGCTCACCGCAAAATACAGACGGTTTCTCTCGTAAAAGGCGCGGAAATATTCCTGTGCGGCAGGGGTTCTCTTATTTCTTTTCATCTTTTTTCTCCTTTTCGGTTTTCCATTCATTTCCTTCCAGCAGCGGTTTCTTATCTCCGTCGCCGACGTTGAGCATGTGGCCCTCCGTCTGCATCAGGCATCGGGCTATGTAGAGAAACGGCACCAGCTCCACCCCGTTATATTGATAGTATGCGCTGCTAATCCGGTCCTCCAGCTGCAGCTCCTCCCTCCGGATAATGCGCACCTCGCACAGTCCGTCCAGGATCTCCTGGACATCCTCCAGCGGCAGGTCCAGAATATGCGCAAGCGTCTCCGCCACATACAGACGGAACCCCTGGCTGTGGAGATATTCCAGCAGCTCCAGGCATCCCGGCTTCGCCAGCATTGCGAACAGCTTCCGGTACATATCGCGGGGCGCGAAGTAGGCGTCATAGCCTTTCTCCGGCTTGGGCCAGACGGAAGCGAAGGACATATCCTCTGCATGGACGTCCAGCATGAATCCACCCTCCAGCCAAGCCTGACTGGTCATCAGGGAGCGCCTCCCGGATTCTCTGTCTTCCTGTTCACAGGTCTCCAGATAGCCGATCTCCGGGAATTTTCCCATCCCTGCTATCAGATTCTGCATGGCCGTCCAGTTCAGGCGGCATAGCTGGTCGAACCGGTCTTTCGTAGGTACACCCGCCATCCACCGGGCCACGGTGTCGTGGATGTCCACCCGCTCTCCGCCCTCCCGGCCGAAAAGGGCGTCAATGGTCACGCCCAGCTTATCCGCGATGGCGGGCAGCAACGCCACGTCCGGCGCGCCGCCGTTCTCCCAGCGGCTCACCGCCTGGGTGCTGACGCCTACTGCCTTCCCCAGCTCCTCCTGGGTCAGGTTCTGTTCTTTTCTGTATCGGGTGATCTGCTCACCAAGCAGCTTGTTGTCCATGTACTTTCCTCCTGTTCAACGGATGCTTGAATTGTACATCAAATTTCACTTGAATACAAGGCAGGCATTTTTGACAAAAGTCAAATATTACTTGATAATTCGCGTAAAAAAGCGGTCCGATGTTCCCATCGGGCCGCTTATGCCGTTATAGCTTTCTCTCGTAAATCAGGCTGTCGAAGCGCACATCCATGTTGTACTTCCTGAAAGAGGCTTCCTTCTTCACAACAAACCCGCACTTCTCCAGCAGGGCGCAGGAACCCTGGTTCTCCTTCGCGGCCTCCGCCGTGACGGCCAGACCGCCCTGCTCCCGGACCCAGTTGACCAGCAGATTTACCAGTTCCGTGCCGAAGCCCTGCCTCCACCGACTTTTGTGGATGCAGTAGCCAATGTCATAGACCTTGCCACCCTCGTCCGGAAACACACAGCAGGTGCCGATCCGCTCCCCGCTGCTTCGCAGCTCCACAACGAGATAATACCCATCCTTGCTGTCCTGCAAGCCGTCCAAGGCCCTCTGGTACACCTCATCCACGTACTCCACCGCCGGGTCACTCAGATAGCCGCCATTCTCCGGGTCAAACCACATATCCGTGGAGAAGGTCAGATCCCCCGGCGTATAGTTCCGTATGGCGATCCGCTCCCCAAAAAGGGGGCTTTCCAGCTTCATTCTCCGCCCTCCAGCTCTTTCAGCAGGACGGAGATCAGCTGCTCCTTGCCGTCTCCCCGCTCGGCGGAGAAGGGCACCAGAGCGTCCCCTTCCCGCAAGTCCAGGGCCTCCCGGATGCGCTGCAAGTTGGGTTCGATCTCCGATTTTTTCAGCTTATCCAGCTTGTTGGCAACCACCACCACGGGACATTCCGCGTCATAGAACCAGTTTGCCATGGTCACGTCGTCGGCGGTGGGCTTGTGGCGAGCGTCCACGATCATCACGCCCAGAGTGATCAGGCCGGAAGCAAAGTAGCTCTCCATCAGCCGCCCCCACCGGTCCCGCTCGGCCTTGGAGACCTTGGCGTAGCCGTAGCCGGGGAGGTCCACCAGATAGGCCCCGCCGTCCAGACGGAAGTAGTTGATCTGGCTTGTCTTTCCGGGTGACGCTCCTACTCTGGCGAAATTTTTCCGATTCACCAGCCGGTTGATGACGGAGCTTTTCCCCACATTGGACCGACCCGCAAAGGCCATCTGCGGCAGGCCGTCCCGGAGGAAGTCCTCCCTTTTCACAGCGGAGCGGATGAACTCCACCTTATTAAAATTCAGCGGCATAGCCCGCCTCCTTTACTGACGCAGGGGTGCGTCATGCACCGCCGTCTCCACAGGAACAAAGGCGGTAATGACCGGCTCCTGAACCGGCTCAGGCCGCTCCGCGGCAACGGGGTACAGCGCCTCCGCCAGCACCGTGTCCACCATCTCCGCCGACACGAACCGCAGGCTCTCCCGGACCACCGGATCGATTTCAGCCAGATCCCGCACATTTTCCTTGGGAATCAGAACAGTCCTGATCCCATTCCGCTTGGCGGCCATGGTCTTCTCCTTCAGGCCTCCGATAGCCAGTACCCGGCCCCGGAGGGTCACTTCCCCTGTCATCGCCACGTCGGAACGGACTTTCCTCCCCGTCAGGGCGGACACCACGGCGGTGGTGATCGCAACGCCGGCGGAGGGGCCGTCCTTGGGCACCGCGCCCTCGGGGAAATGGATGTGGATATCCTTGTTCTTGTAAAATTCAGGGTCGATCCCCAGCTGACCGGCCCGGCTGCGGATGCAGCTGACGGCGGCATGGGCGGACTCCTTCATCACGTCGCCCAGGTTGCCGGTGAGCTCCAGCTTGCCGGTGCCCTCCATGACGTTGACCTCCACCTCCAGCAGCTCGCCGCCCGCCTCAGTCCAGGCCAGTCCGTTGACCACGCCCACCGGGTCCTTATCCAGCGTGGGCGGCTGGTAGCGGCGCACGCCCAGATACTCCTCCAGGTTCTCCGGCGCGACGCTGCACCGCTTCGCCTCCCCGGACACCAGACACATGGCCGTCTTGCGGCACAGCTTGCCCATCTGCCGCTCCAGGGAGCGGACTCCGGACTCCCGGGTGTAGCCGGTGATGATGGCCCGGATTGCCTCGTCACTGACGCGGAGGGCCGTCTTTTTCAGCCCGTGCTCCTTCATCTGCTTAGGCAGCAGGTAGCGGCGGGCAATCTCCAGCTTCTCCTCGTCGGTGTAGCTGGTCAGCTCGATGACCTCCATCCGGTCCAGCAGAGGCCGGGGGATAGTGGAGGTGGTGTTGGCCGTAGTGATGAACAGCACCTTGCTCAAATCCAGCGGAATCTCCAGGAAGTGGTCCCGGAAGGCGTAGTTCTGCTCGCTGTCCAGCACCTCCAGCATGGCCGCCGAGGGGTCGCCCCGGTAGTCGCTGCCCATCTTGTCGATCTCATCCAGCAGCAGCAGCGGATTCATGCTGCCGCTCTGGGAAATGGCGGTGACGATCCGCCCCGGCATGGCCCCTATGTAGGTCTTCCGGTGGCCGCGGATGTCCGCCTCGTCCCGCACGCCGCCAAGGCTCAGCCTTGCCAGCTTCCGGTTCAGCGCCTTGGCAACGGAGATGGCGATGGACGTCTTGCCCACGCCCGGAGGGCCCACCAGGCAGATAATCTGCCCCTTGGCGTCCGGGTTGATCTGCCGCACGGCGATAAACTCCAGAATGCGCTCCTTCACCTTCTCCAGGCCGAAGTGGTCCCGGTCCAGCAGCTTCCTGGCGGCGGACACGCTGGCCCGCTCCTTTGTCTCCTGCCCCCAGGGCATCTCCAGGCACACGTCCAGATAGTTCCGGATCACCGACGCCTCGGCGCTGGAGTAGGGCTGCTTGGCCAGGCGGTCCACCTCTTTGAGCAGCTTCTCCCTGACCTCGTCCGTCAGCTTCCGCTCCTCGATCTTCATCCGGTATTCCGTCAGCTCGGTGTCCTCGTCCTCCCCCAGCTCGTGCTGCAAAAGGCGGATCTGCTCCCGGATGATGTGGTCCCGTTGGACCTCCACCATCTCCCGGCGGATCTGACCCTCCAGCTCGTGCTCGAAGGACAGCACTTCCACCTCGTGGGCCAGCAGCTCATTGACCTTCCGCAGCCGCTGCACGGGCCGCAGCTCCTCCAGCACCGCCTGCTTGTCCTCATAGGACAGCATGATATTCTGGGCGATGAAGTCCGCCAGATGGCCGGGCTCCCGGTCGTTCATGACAGTCTCAGTCATCTCATCCCCCAGCCTTGGGGCCAGGGAGGCGTACTCCGCAAAGTTGGTCCCGGTCTGCCGCAGCAGGGCCTCCAGCTGAAGGCCGGAGATCCGGACCTGCCCCTCCTTCAGGGGCTCCACGTTGCCCTGCAAATAGGGCTCCGTCTGCCACAGCCGCCGCAGTCTCGCCCGGGCCTTGCCCTCCATGATGACCCGGACGGCGGCGTCCCCGATGCGGAGGATCTGCCGGATCACCGACATGGTGCCCACGGCATAGAGGTCCTTCTCCCCCGGCTGATCGGTGCCCGTCTCCCGCTGGGCCACCAGGAAGATGTACTGATCCTGCTCCATGGCCTTCTCCAGCGCCCGGATGGAGATATCCCGCTCCACGTCGAAGCTGAGGATGCACCCCGGGAAGATGGTCAGCCCCCGCAGGGCCAGCACCGGCATGTTCAATGTCTCGCTCATGTATCCTCCTTTCCCCGGCGGAAGCCGGGCAGAGAAATGGGGCACTGCTGTCCCCAAACGTTGTTGTTAAAATCTTGATGAATCTCTGTAGGGGCGCACAGTGTGCGCCCGCTTCTAACGGAAAATGCAGGGTATCGCACGGGCGCACACTGTGCGCCCCTACAGGGTCCATGCTGTTCCGAAGTATCTGCCGTTAAAAGACAATCCCCATCCAATACAAGAGGGGGGCAGTCCCCCGCCCCCCTTACATTGTTTCATAGTATCCAATCACACACAGATCAGGACGCCGGATTGGATACGGCCTCTCCCTCGCCTTTGTGGACCAGGGTGGGACCGCACTCCCCTCTGGCGCAGGCCGGGGTGATGACCACCCGCTCCACCGTGGGGTCAGAGGGAATGTCGTACATGATCTCCGTGAGGATTCCCTCCATCACTGCCCGCAGGCCGCGAGCACCAATGTTGCGCTCAATGGCCTTGTCGGCCACGGCCTCCAGGGCCCCGTCGGCGAAGATCAGCTCCACGTTGTCGTAGGAGAACAGCTTCTCATACTGCTTGACCAGCGCGTTCTTCGGCTCGGTGAGGATGCGCACCAGGTCCTCCCTGTGCAGAGAGTCCAGCGGCGCGATGATGGGCAGGCGGCCCACCAGCTCCGGGATGATGCCGAATTTCAGCAGATCGTGGGGCTGGACCTCCTTGAGGATGATCCCCACGTCCCGGTCCTTCTTGCTCTGGATAGGCGCGTCAAAGCCCAATCCCCGCTTATCCGTGCGCCGCTCGATGATCTTGTCCAGACCGTCGAAAGCCCCGCCGCAGATAAACAGGATATTTTTGGTGTCGATCTGGATGAACTCCTGGTGGGGGTGCTTGCGGCCTCCCTGGGGCGGGACGTTGGCCACAGTGCCCTCCAGGATCTTCAGCAGCGCCTGCTGCACGCCCTCGCCGGACACGTCCCGGGTGATAGAGGTGTTCTCGCTCTTGCGGGCGATCTTGTCGATCTCGTCCACATAGACGATGCCGTGCTCCGCCAGCTCCACGTCGTAGTCCGCCGCCTGGAGCAGCCGCAGCAGGATGTTCTCTACGTCGTCGCCCACGTAGCCCGCCTCAGTGAGGGTGGTGGCGTCGGCGATGGCGAAGGGCACCTGCAAGATCCGCGCCAATGTCTGTGCAATATGCGTCTTGCCGGAGCCCGTGGGCCCGATCATCAGGATGTTGCTCTTTTGCAGCTCCACATCCTCGCCCCCGCCGTTCTCCATTGCGGCGTACTGGATGCGCTTATAGTGGTTGTACACCGCCACGGAGAGGGCCACCTTGGCGCTGTCCTGGCCGATCACGTACTGATCCATGATCTTCCGGACCTCCTTGGGGGTGGGCAGCTGCTCCGGCAGCTCTACCGGCGGCGTGCCCGTCTCGCTCCCCAGCTCATCCTCCAGCAGGCCCATGCACAGCTGGACGCACTGGTCACAGATGCGCGCACCGGGCCCCTGGAGCATCCGCCGCACCTCTGTCTCCCGCTTGCCGCAGAAGGAACAGCGCAGGGGCTTTTTGGTCTCGTCATTCATGGATAACTTCCCCTTCTCACATTCACGAAAGATTTATCTGTTATAGATGACCTTGTCGATCAGGCCGTACTCCTTGGCCTCCTCGGCGGTCATGAAGTTGTCCCGCTCACAGTCGGCGGTGACGGTCTCCAGGCTCTGGCCGGTGTTGTCGGCCAGGATGCTGTTGAGCCGCTTCTTGATGATCTCCAGCCGCCGGAGATGGATGGCCATGTCGGTGACCTGGCCCTTGGTCCCGGCGCTGGGCTGATGGATCATGATCTCCGCGTTGGGCAGGGCGAGGCGCTTGCCCTTTGTCCCGGAGCTGAGCAGGAACGCGCCCATGCTGGCGGCCATGCCCACGCAGATGGTGGACACGTCGCACTTGATATACTGCATGGTGTCATAGATGGCCATGCCGTCGGTGACGGACCCGCCGGGGCTGTTGATATACAGCTGGATCTCCTTGTCGGGGTCCTGGGCCTCCAGATACAACAGCTGGGCTACCACGAGACTGGCGGTGGTGGCGTTCACTTCCTCCCCCAGGAAGATGATGCGGTCATTGAGCAGGCGGGAGAAAATGTCATAACTCCGCTCCCCCCGGTTGGTCTGCTCCACTACATAAGGGACTAAACTCATAAAAATTTACCTCCTGAAAGACTGGCCCTCCGGCACGCACACTATGATACCCAATTCAGGCAGAAATTAGTACAGAAACCTGTTCTTACTCCGCGTCAGCGGTCTCCTCAACCTTGGGCTCAGCCTTCTTCTTGCGGGTACGCTTGGGCTTCTCAGCCTTGGGCTCCTCCTCGGCGGCGGGCTCCTCAGCCTTGACCTCCTCGGGCTTCACGGCCACGGCGGCGGCGGTCACCAAGTCGATGGCCTTATTGCGGCACACCTGCTCCTTGACGACACCGTCGTCGAGATACTTCCGCACGTCCTCTACGCTCATGCCATACTGCTCGGCCATCTTGGCGTACTCGGCCTCCACGTCCTCATCGGTGGCCTCGATGCCCTCAGCCTTGATGATGGCAGTGACAGCCAGATCCACCTTTACCTGACCCAGCGCGGGAATCTTGGCGTCCTCCAGAAGCTTCTCGTCGGACATATTGGTCATCTTCATGTACTGATCCACAGGGATGCCCTGGGACTGGATCTGCATCTTGAAGTTCTCCACGAACCGCTTGGCCTGCTCCTCAATCATAGCGTCGGGGATATCCGCCGTCATGTTATCGGCCACCTTGGTGATGACCGCGTCCTCAAAGGCCCGCTTGGCGGCGTTCTCACGCTCCTCGGTCAGCTTCTGCTCCACATCCTTCTTCAGCTCGTCGATGGTGTCGAACTCGGACACATCCTTGGCGAACTCGTCATCCAGCTCGGGAATCTCCTTGACCTTGATGGCGTTGACTTTCACATGGAAAACCACGTCCTTACCGGCCAGATCGGCATGGTAGTCCTCAGGGAAGGTGATGTTGATATCCTTCTCCTCGCTGATGGACATGCCCACCACCTGGTCCTCGAAGCCGGGGACGAACTGACCGGAGCCGATCTCCAGGTCAAAATTGTCGCTCTTGCCGCCGTCGAAGGGCTCGCCGTTCAGGAAGCCCTCGAAGTCGATGTTGGCCAGATCGCCCTGCCGCACGGCGCGGTCGTCCACGCTGACCATACGGCTGTTGCTGTCGGCCATGCTCTTGAGACGGTTCTCCACGTCCTCCGCGGACACGACGACCTCGGCCTTGGGGGCCTCGACGCCCTTGTACTGGCCCAGAGTGACCTCGGGGTACACGGCCACGGTGGCCTTGAAGGAGAAGCCCTCCTTGCCCACGCTCAGCAGCTCCACCTCGGGGTAACCCACCACCTGGAGCTCCGCCTCCTCAATAGCAGCGGCATAGGCATTAGGCAGGGCCTCGTTCACGGCCTCTTCGTAGAAGATGCCGGCGCCGTACATGTTCTCGATCATCTTGCGGGGAGCCTTGCCGGGGCGGAAGCCGGGCATACGGATGCTCCCGCGCTGCTTTCTGTAGGCCTTCTCAACGGCAGCCTCGAAATCGGCGGCGCTCACCTCCACGGTCAGCGCGACCGTGCTCTTTTCCAGTTTTTCACAGCTTTTAACACTCATTTTAACTTTCCTCCGTTTACTATGGCCGTTATAGCCGACATACTTGAGAAATGGCAAAAAGGAGGCGCGGGAAAATGGAGCGCAGCAAGGCAGAGGACGCAGGCGGGCTAATGCCCGTCAAGGACGATAACGCCGCTGCGCTTCATTTTAACCGCCGAACTTTGCCATTTTTCAAGTGTGTCGGCTATCAGAGTCAGCCAGCTAGATATTATAGCACGCTAAGTGAAATATTTCCAGTCCTTTTTTCACTATTCCAAGATTTTTTTCGGAACAAATTGTAAATAATCCGCCGCCACCAGGCTGTAGGACACATTTCCCACCGTACCCTCGATGGCCCGCTTGTGGGTGGGACCGTGGAGGTGTCCGTAAAAGCAGCGTTCTACCCGGTACTCCTCCAGCTTTTTGATGATCTCCGGGCACCGGTAGCCGGTATAGAGGGGCGGATAGTGGAGAAAGGCCAGGATGGGCCTTTCTCCCGCGGCTTTCAGGGATGCCTCCAGCCTCCCCACCTCCCGGTTGAGGACCTTTTCGTTGTGGCCGGACTGCTCCTCCTCGTAGAACCACCCTCTGGTCCCGCAGAGGGCGTAGTCACCGTAGAAATAGCAGTTGTTGTGGAGAATGCTGATCGTAGTGATCTCATTCTCCTGGAAGAATTTGTTCATCTTCGCGGCGGTGTTCCACCAGTAGTCGTGGTTGCCCTTCAGGATGATTTTCTTCCCCGGCAGCCTGTCGATAAAGAGGAAGTCTTCCAGACTTTCCGCAAAGTCGATCCCCCAGGAGGTATCGCCGCAGAGGACGATGACATCCTCCGCGCTTAGACAGGAGAAGGATTCCTCGATGCGGGCGGTGTGATCCGCCCACCCCGGGCCGAAGATATCCATCGGTTTATTCACTTTTAATGAGAGGTGGAGGTCACCGATGGCATAGAGGCCCATTTTTCAATCGCGGCCCTGCGGGCCGCCTCCGCTTTCGTCTTAATTTCAGATTCGCCCCTGCCGGGGCGGGGCCTTCTTTTCCCTTGTGGGAAAAGAAGCAAAAGCACCCTTAGGAAACTACGTTTCCTAAGAACCTTCCTGAACTACGGGGGAATTTGTTTTTTGCGCTGATCCTGTAGTCCGTCCGGCCTACCAGGGTGCTGTGTGGTTTCGCCTGCCTAGCGTCTATTTCAGGATGTAGAATCAGTCCCTACCGTCTCACGCGAGGGGAGCTCCCGGGGTGCTGGGTTGAAGATTTGTCGTCTAACACCAATCCCCTGTAGGGGCGAGCATTGCTCGCCCGCAAACCAAAGGGCCTATGCGCGCTATCTACGCTACACCCGTAGGGGCGGATATCATCCGCCCGCATCTAAAGGGCCCACAGGCACTACTCCGGTTACTCCCGTAGGGGCCGATGTCCCCATCGGCCCGTTTCTACGCAAAATTTCCAAAAGGTTGCCCCTTCTCCAGCAACTTTCCCCCCTTTTCCAGGTGAAATTGAGGGAAGACCACCTCCGAGGCGTGGGCCCTGAAGCAAGTCGATGCCCGATCAGGTACCGGATCAGCGCAGCCGGGCTGCCCAAAAGGCTGTTGCAGCGCACCTTGAAAACCGAATAAAGGGAGTTATTCCCCCGGTATATCCTTTACTCCGCCCGATACCATTCCAGCAAATCCCCCGGCTGGCATTCCAACATATCACAAATCGTATTCAGATTCTCAATCGTGAGCGTTGTGTCTCCGTACCGAAGTTTCTGAACCGTACTGGCTGAAAGCAATTTCTCCTTTTGCAGCCGATAACTGTTATATCCGGCTCCTTTCAATGCCAACATAATATCTATCTTATAACGAATCATAGAATCCCCTTGACATATTTCTAATATTAGATTATAATCGAATCATCGAATTAGAAAGGAGCATACCACAATGAACGACCTGATGCAAATCTTATTTGACTACATAATCGAACAAAGGCTGGATACCTACTGCCTGCAAACCAAACGCAGGGAATATCAGCTTGAGTGGAATATGGCCTACCAAAAATTGTGGGATCAACTGACACGGGAACAGCGGGAGCTGTTGGAGAAATGCGATTCCCTCACCAGCCAAACACACACAGCGGAGCTGTACGCCATGTTCCTTGCGGCCTTCGATCAGAGCGCGGCGCTGCTCCAGCGCCACACCGCCTGACCGGCCCTACTGAAGGAACTCCAGCACCTTTTCCTCCATCTTCTCCCTCTCCGTCACGTCGCCGAACCGGGGCTCCTTCCCCTTCAGCGCCGCCAGCCGCACCGGCGCGGCTACGCCGGTGATATCGACCATCTGAGCGATCCGGTCCACACTGTTCTCAACGGGAACCTGACCAATGGAAGAAAGCACACTGTCACAGAACTTATACGGACTCGCCGTGGAAACAAAAACAGCGGGCCGGTTATCGCCGCTCTCGCGGCGATAATCATCGAGCACCTTGGCCGCCACGGCGGTGTGGGTGTCAATGAGATATCCGTCCTTATAATATTTGCCAATGGTGGCTGCTGTCTCCTCCTCGCTGCAGAAGCCGCCGTAAAAGATCTCCTGCATCCATTTCTTCATGTTGGGATTGATCTCATACCGGCCCGTCTCAGCCAGCTGAGACATATACTCCCGCACCAGCTCGTCATCCCGGCCGCTCAGGTCGAACAGAAGCCGCTCCAGATTACTGGAAATCAGAATATCCATGGACGGGCTCATAGTAGTGTGGAAAGGCCGGTTGCGGTCATAGACGCCGGTATGGATGAAGTCCGTCAGCACGTCGTTGCAGTTGGAGGCACAAATCAGCTTGCCCACCGGCAGGCCCATCCGCTTGGCGTAATAGCAGGCCAGAATATTGCCGAAGTTGCCTGTAGGCACGCAGTAATTCACCGGCTCACCCAGCTTGATCTCTTTGGAATTGAGCAGATCGCAGTAGGCGGAGATATAGTACACCACCTGCGGCAGGATGCGTCCCCAGTTGATGGAGTTGGCGGAGGACAGGAAGTATCCCCGTCCGGCCAGCGTCTCCCGCATCTCCTCGTCGGAGAAAATGCGCTTCACGCCGTTCTGCGCGTCGTCGAAGTTGCCCTTCACGGCGCACACGCCAACATTGCTCCCCTCCTGGGTGACCATTTGCAGCTTCTGGATCTCGCTGACCCCGTTCTCCGGGTAGAAAACCAGGATCTTGGTCTGGTCCACATCGGCGAAACCCTCCATAGCGGCCTTGCCGGTGTCTCCGGAGGTGGCAACCAGGATGCAGGCAGTCTTCTTCTCCCCCGTCATCCGCAGGCTGGCGGACAGCAGCTGAGGCAGCATCTGCAATGCCATATCCTTGAAGGCGCTGGTGGGGCCGTGCCACAGCTCCAGGCACCAGGTATTCCCGTCCACCTTCCGCAGGGGAGCCACGGCGGGATCGTCGAACTTCTCCGGGCCGTAGGCATTGTTCGCAAACTGCTCCAGATCCTCCGGACGGAAATTCTCCAGGAATTTCGCCATAATGTAAGCCGCCCGGCGCTGGTAGGACATGCCGCACAGCGCCTCGATCGCCAGCTTACCCAGGCCCGGGAAGTTCACCGGAGTGAACAGCCCGCCGTCCCGGCTCAGGCCCATGGTAATGGCCTGAGCGGCACTTTTGCGAAGGGTCTTATCTCTTGTGCTCAAATATTCCATAAGTGTCTCTCCTCTGAAATAGAAGCGCGCCTCAGAACGCGCCGGTAATATATTTGATCTGCCGCCGTCCCCCGGCGTCCGTGGGGTAGACCTCCGCCACATCGAACCGGCAGGGCCCGTCCCAGCCCGTCTCCGCCAGGTAGCAGCCCGCCGCGTCCCGCAGCTTCCGCTGCTTGGAGGCTGTAACAGCCTCCCGTGGCGGCGCAATGGCCCGGGTTGAGCGGGTCTTCACCTCCACGAAGCACAGCACCCCCTCCGTTGACCGGGCGATCAAATCGATCTCCCCCCACCGGCAGCGGTACTGCCGCTCCAGGACGGCATAGCCCTTTCTCTCCAGGGCCTCCGCCACAGCGGCCTCGCCCCGGTCACCCCGCTTCTTCCGATCATCCACAGCGGGACGCCTCCCATTTTTTCAGGAAGGAACGCCGGTGGATGGGGCTGGGGCCGTACTGGTCCAGCATCTGGTAGTGCAGCTTGGTGCCGTAGCCCTTGTGCTGGTCGAAGCGGTACTCAGGGTATTTCTCCGCCATCGCCTCCATATACCGGTCCCGGCTGACTTTCGCCAGGATAGACGCTGCGGCGATGGAAGCGCTGCGTCCGTCCCCCTTGATGACGGTCTCATGGGGCACGGTGATGGCGAAATGCTTCCCTTTATCCCGGTTGCCGTCCACCAGGGCGTAGTCCGGCGCGGGGCGCAGCTGGTCAACTGCCAGCTGCATGGCCTTCATCCGAGCGCTTAAAATATCGGTCCGGTCGATCTCCTCTGCGGAGACGGACGCCACCGCCCAGGCCACGGCCTGCTCCATGATCTGATCAAAGAGCGCGTCCCGCCGCTTGGGCGTCACCTGCTTGGAGTCGTTGAGGTACTTAAGTTCCAGCCCCCAGGGCAGGATCACCGCCCCGGCGTACACCGGCCCCGCCAGGGGCCCGGCCCCGGCCTCGTCACAGCCGCAGATGAGGGCGCAGCCCCGCGCCTTCGCGGCCTCCTCCAGCTCCCACATGGGGAGCATTTTTTTATCCATTCTGTTCCTCCGGCAGTTCCAGGGTAAACCGGCCCAGCTTGCCGCCCCGGAACTCGTCTAAAAGGATGCGGGCCATGCGCTCCGTGTCGATCTCCGCGCCCCGGAGGACAAAGCCCCGCTTCCGCCCCGCCTTGGTCAGCAGGTCGTAGCCGGAATCCTCCCCGGCCACTTCGACCTTGTACCGTTCCAGCAGAGCCTGGGGGTAGTGCCTGCCCAGGTAGGCCATCAGCCGGGAGGCCAGTTCCTCCAGATCCACGATCTCGTCCCGCACCGCGCCGGTGCAGGCCAGCCGGAACCCAACCTCCGGGTCCTCAAACTTGGGCCACAGCATTCCCGGGGTGTCCATCAGCTCCAGGCTCTTGTCCACTGGGACCCACTGCTTGGTCCGGGTGACGCCGGGGCGGTCCTCCGTCTTGGCAGTCTTGCGCTTTGCCACCTGGTTGATGAAGGTGGACTTTCCCACGTTGGGGATGCCCAGGATCATCACCCGCAGCATCCGTCCCGCCTGACCACGCTCCGCGTAGGCGGACAGCTTGTCCGACAGCAGCGACCGAACGGCGGCGGGGAACTGTTTCGTGCCCTGCCCCTGCTTGGCGTTGGCCTCCAGCACGGCGAAACCCTTTCCACGGAAATAGGCGGACCACGCCTTCGTCGCCGCCGGGTCCGCCAGGTCCACCCGGTTGAGGACGATCAGCCGGGGCTTCCCGCTGGTGAGCTCCTCCACGTCCGGGTTCCGGCTGGAGAGGGGCACGCGGGCGTCCAGTATCTCGCACACGGCGTCCATGTGCTTGAGCTGGTCAACGATCATCCGCCGGGTCTTTGTCATGTGGCCCGGATACCACTGGATATTCATGGCGCTTTCTTCCATAGTTCCCCCGTCTGTCAGCGGACTACGCCTACGCGGCCCCAGTCGCTCTTTCCGGTGTCCGGTGTCTCGCCGGGGGTCACCAGCAGAAGGGCCTTGCCCTGGAGATAGCCCTCGTTCACCGGGCCCAGGCGGGTATCGCGGCTGTCGGTGCTGTGGTTGCGGTTGTCACCCATGACAAACACCTCGTCCTCCGCCAGGGTCAGGGGGAAGGCTACGCCCTCGGGGGAATAGGTGGGTTCCTTAATGTAGGGCTCGTCCAGCAGCGCGCCGTCCACATACACCGAACCGGTGGTGAAATCGATGTCCACCGTTTGCCCGCCCACGGCGATGATCCGCTTGACCAGGGTGTCGCTGAGCTCAGCGTTGTAGTCGTTGATGACCACCACGTCCCCGGCCTTGAAGTCACAGAACATGGCGTTGAGCACCAGGAGCTGGTCTCCGGTGTAGAGGGTGTCCTGCATGGACGGGCCGTTGACGCTGATAAGGCGCACACCGAAGGTAAACAGGAGGATGACCCCCACCACCGCTGTCACGGCCGCCTGGGCCCAGCAGTAGAGGGCGCTTCCCTCTTTTTTCGTCGTTTTTTCTTCTGTAGTTTTCTCCCCGGTGGTCTCCTCCAGGGGGATTTTTTCCTCTGCCATGGCAGTCACTCCTTGATCTTTATGGAATCACTAGGATATAGCATAGCACAAATTTATAAAAATTACAACAAACAAGTTTATTGCAATCTGCATGAAAAGGGGAGGGGGCTACCCCCTCCCCTTTTCTATTTCCTACGCAATTTGAGCTGTTTTTTGGTTTTTGCGGACGTGGGGACCTCTCTTCTGCCCTTTGGCCCGGGGGCTCCGCGCCCCCGGACCCTGCGCCTACTTTTGCCGCGCGGCAAAAGTAGGCAAAAACGCGCTTAAACCTACGGTTTAAGAATCCCTCATTTTATTACGAGGGTATTTGTTTTTGCGCTCATCCTGTAGTCTGTTCGGTCTACCGGACTGCAGGTGTGGTTTCTGCTGCGATGCGTCTATTTCAGGATGTTGATTTAGTCCCTACCGTATCACACGAGGGGAGCTCCCGGGGTGCAATGTTGATTAATTTGTCGTCTACCCAAAATCTGTGTAGGG
>JAAVHD010000008.1 GCA_014799915.1 Oscillibacter sp. | reverse complement strand
TTCCTCCGGAACCCGGTATTCCCCTGTGGTGAAGCCCCAGGTCCGGACGACCGGATAGATAGTTATGTCCAGTGCGCCCTCCGTGCTTTGGCAAAGTTCAAGGGCCTCCCCAAGCAATTCGCGGGTTCTCTCCGACAGCTGGACGGCCTCTCCGCCGCTGTGGTTGATACGGTAAATCTCACTTTCCTCATTGGTGACAGACAGCAGGGCATCCAGATCTTGGATTTGTCCGGCGGCCTGCTGGAGGATATCCTGTGCCTCCTGGGCGGGCTTGCCGTAAATGGTCAGGGACATGATCGTGTCCATGGCCATCAGCTCATAGCGGCAGGGCTCCTCCTCCGGAGTGGCAGAGCAGCCGGTAAGCAGAAGCAGCGTCCACAGAAATATCAGAAAACGGTATCGCCTCATATGCTGTAACCTCCATTGGTCTGCCCTCATTATACCCGCTTTCTCCTGAAAGAGCAAGAAACCTCTTGACAAATGCCAGGATTTAGCTACAATAGGAAAGACATGTGTCATGACATATGCCAGACTGATAGAAGCAGGTACATCAAAAATGGAAACAATAAAGGCGTTTCTCAAGCGTAAAAACATCGTTTTGTCCGCCAGACGCTACGGTATTGACGCACTGGGAGCTATGGCGCAGGGTCTGTTCTGCTCTTTGCTGATCGGCACCATCCTGAACACCGTGGGCAGTCAGTTCCACATTGGATTTCTCACCGCCCAAATCATCACCATCAATGATGTCGGCTATACCATCGGCGGTATGGCTTCTTTTATGAGCGGCGCGGCTATGGCGGTGGCTATTGGCTATGCCCTCCAGGCCCCGCCGTTGGTGCTGTTTTCCCTGGCTACGGTGGGCTATGCCTGCAACGCTCTGGGCAAGGCCGGCGGGCCGTTGGCGGTGCTGTTTGTGGCGATTATCGCAGCCGAGTGCGGCAAGGCCGTCAGCAAGGAGACCAAAGTGGATATCCTGGTGACCCCGATTGTCACCACGCTCATTGGCATTGGAGCGGCCTGGATCATCGCGCCGCCTATTGGTACTGCTGCCAGCGCCTTTGGACAGTTGATCGTCCGGGCCACGGCTCTCCAGCCCTTCTGGATGGGGATCTTGGTTTCCGTGCTGGTAGGTGTGGCGCTGACGCTGCCTATTTCCTCCGCAGCTATCTGTTCAGTGTTGGGCTTGACGGGCCTGGCAGGAGGCGCGGCGGTAGCCGGATGCTGCGCCCAGATGGTGGGCTTTGCCGTTATGAGCTTCCGGGAGAATGGCTGGGGCGGACTGGTGAGCCAGGGCATTGGGACTTCCATGCTGCAAATGCCTAATATTGTAAAAAATCCCCGCATTTGGATTCCACCCACGCTGGTCTCTGCCATCACGGGGCCTATTGCAACCTGCCTGTTTCATCTGGAGATGAACGGCGCGGCTATCAACTCCGGCATGGGGACATGCGGCTTCTGCGGGCAGCTGGGGGTATGGACGGGGTGGCTGTCCCCCAGTGAGCAGGCGGTGGCCAACGGCGCCTCGGCGATCACGCCGGGCGCCATGGACTGGATTGGACTTATTCTTATTTCTTTTGTCCTTCCGGCGGCCTTTTGCTGGGCCTTTGGGGGCTTTTTCCGAAGGATAGGGTGGATCAAAGAGGGGGATTTGACTCTGGCGGAGTAATCAGAAGGACCCGGAGGCTATGCCTCCGGGCCCTTCTTCATGCCGCCGCTGTGCGGCGGCCCCGGCTTAAATCTAATTTTAGATTCGCGCCTCGCCGGCGCGGGGCGGGGGCTAACTTTTCGCGCGCGCGAAAAGTTACAAAAGGGCGCTTAGGAAACTACGTTTCCTAAGAACCTTCCTGAATTACGGGGGTTATTAGCTACGCTACGACGTAACGGGTTTGATTCTACCGAAGTGCCTGCCCACATGCTCGGTGCCTTGTGTCTACCCGTTCGTTCTAACAGGGCCAGCAGCATGATCCGTTTCTATTCTTACTACCTGGCCACCGCCAGGAGTACCAATCTATTTCCCAGCACCCCNGGGAGCTCCCNTCGCGTGATACGGTAGGGACTNANNNNACNTCCTNAAATAGANCNACCGCAGCAGAAANNNCTANCANNNCTNNNNTAGNCCGGACGGNCTANAGGATNAGCGNAAAAACAATNNCCCCCGTAATAAATGAGGGATTCTTAAACCGTAGGTTTAAGCGNNTTTTTGCCTTNTTTTTGTNGCGNGACAAAAAGAAGGCNCNGGGTCCGGGGGCGNGNAGCNCCCGGGCTGGANGGNAGAANAATTNGCCGTTTGCCGCCGAAGGCGGCAAAGAAAGGACTGAATAATGGTTGTAACGATCCGATCCCTTGGNCTCCAAGGGATNAAAGGCTACGAAGTNTCAGTGGANTGNGCCCTCTCGGGGGGCCTCCCCGCNTTNGACGTNGTNGGNCTCCCNGACGCCGCCGTCAAGGAATCAAGAGAACGAGTCCGTGCCGCNATCAAGGGCTGCGGGGCNAAGTTNCCNGTNTCCCGCATTACCATTAACCTGGCCCCNGCCGCNCTGCGGAAGGAGGGCACNGTNTACGATCTGCCCATCCTTCTGGGNATTCTGGCCGCTCAGGGTGACATTGATCCNCCTGCCGCCGATGCGGCNTTTTTGGGNGAATTGTCNNTGACCGGGGCTCTGCGCCCCATNACNGGCATACTTCCCATGGCCATGGCCGCCGCCCGGACCGGGGTNCGGGAACTCTACGTTCCGGCGGAGAACGCCGCNGAGGCAACTTTNGCCGATGGGCTTACNGTCTATCCGGTGGAAAATGTGGANGATTTNCTTAGNCANCTCCGGNGNNNGGGGANAATTGCTCCTGCNCNGCCCTGGACGCCGGAGNCGGNGACCGNNNNCGGCCCCGACTTCTCCGAGGTCATGGGGCAGGAGAATGTGAAGCGGGCTCTGGAGATCGCTGCCGCNGGGGGGCACAATATTNTGCTGATNGGCTCGCCCGGCGCGGGCAAGTCCATGCTGGCNCGNCGNCTGCCCTCCATTCTGCCNGATATGACNNGGNGNGAGGCTTTNGAGGCGACGGAGATCTGGTCTGTGGCGGGNATGACGGACCGCAGGCANCCGCTTCTCCTGCGCAGGCCCTTCCGCAGTCCNCANCATACNGTNTCNGCGGTTGCNNTGGCGGGAGGNGGNGCTTTTCCGAGGCCGGGGGAGATTTCTCTGGCCCACAACGGCGTGCTGTTTCTGGACGAGCTGCCGGAGTTCGGCAAGGACGCCATGGAGGTCCTCCGCCAGCCTATTGAGGACGGCGAGGTCACCATCACCCGCACGGCGGGCAGCATCTGCCTGCCCAGCCGGTTTATGCTGGTGTGCGCCATGAATCCCTGCCGATGCGGGTGGCGGGGCCATCCGTCGGGGCGGTGTACCTGCACCGACGCTATGGTGGAAAAATATGTGGCGAAAATCTCCGGGCCGATGCTGGATCGGATGGATCTGCATGTGGAGGTGCCGTCGGTGGAATTTGAGGCCATGCGGCGGCGGGAGGCCCCGGAGAGTTCCGGGACTGTCAAAGCCCGGGTCAACGCCGCCAGGGCCATTCAGGCGGAGCGCTTTGCCGGGACGGGCGTGGCCTGCAACGCNCACATGGCNCCCGCNATGGTGGGGCAGTTCTGCAAANTGGATGACGCCGGGGAGCGGATTCTGAAGGCTGCCTTTGACCGTATGGGGCTCACCGCACGGAGCCACGACCGTATTCTNCGGGTGGCCCGGACGATTGCTGACCTGGAGGGCGAGGAAGACATCTCCGCTGCCCATCTGGCGGAGGCTATNCAGTACCGGAATACNGAGATATTGCGGAAATAACGGNAAGTATCGGCCCTCCGGCGTGCGCCGGAGGGCCTTGCTTATTTCGCGTTCGCTGCCCTCTGCTTGGGGATCTGGATGGTGATGGTGATCTCCTCGTCGCTGTCCTGGCGGTCGAAGCGGGCGTCTACCCCCGCGCGGCGGATGGTCTCCATGCCCCGGTCCACGCTGTTGAGGAACAGCCGCACATCTTTAATAATGTAGAGGGGCTTTTTCCCTTTGCCGCCCTGCTGCTTCTTTTGCAGCAGGGATTCAATGTACTCCTCCGACGCCGCTACGGTCATTTGCTTCTCGCCGATGTGCTTCAGTGCGGCCAGCCGCGTTTCCTCGCCCTCCAGGCGCAGCAGGGCGCGGGCGTGGCGCTCGGTGAGCTCGTACTTCCGCAGCAGCTCGCCGCACTGGGGGCTCAGGCGCAGGAGGCGCAGCTTATTGGCTACCGCAGGCTGGGAGCGGCCTAAGCGCCGCGCGGCCTCCTCCTGGCTCATGCCGTAGGTGGAGATCAGCTTTGANATGGCGGCGGCCTCCTCCAGNTAGTGGAGGTCGCTGCGCTGCAGGTTTTCCACCAGGGCCAGCAGGGCGCTGTCCTGGGGCGTGACCCGGACCAGGATGCAGGGCACGTGGGTCAGTCCCGCCAGCCCCGCGGCCCGCAGCCGCCGNTCNCCCGCTACCAGGATATAGCCCTCCGGCGTCTTCTGCACGCTCAGGGGCTGGAGGATGCCGTGCTGCCGGATNGACTCCGCCAGATCCCGCAGGGGCTGCTCCGGGAAGTGGCGGCGGGGCTGGCGGGGGTTGGGNCTGATGCGNTCNATGGGCAGCATGTGGATCCGGCTGGATTGGTACAATTCGTTCTTCGTTGTAAGCATAGACGTTCCCCTCCGCAGATTTTTCTTCATTTTACGGCTTGTCCTNTNAAAATGGGATCAAATCTTGTCGGCGGGGAATTTTTATTTTTTGGAAAGGGGGAAAAACGGTTGACAAACCTCCCGGTCCGGTGCTATAGTGACAGTGAAAATGGCATAGAAGGAGAAGAAATCCGTTTTGCGGCGGACAGAGAGGGGCGCGTTTGGTGGAAGCGCCCTGCGCTCAGCGGCGGACTGTACCACTCCGGAGCCGCCCGGGATGACCGGGACGGGACCCTCCCGTTACAGAGGACGCAAGCGACGGACTGCATNAAGCGGANCGTAAGCAGGGTGGAACCGTGGAGTTTGACTTCACCCCTGAATCTTAGTCAGGGGTGAATTTTTTTGCCCCTCAATCAGAAAGGAGCTTATCATCATGAGCGAAGAAAACCTGTACACCTTTGAAAACGANACCTACCGCAAGACCTACTGGCACACCTGCTCCCACGTCCTGGCCCAGGCCATGAAGCGCCTGCANCCGGAGGTGAAGCTGGCNATCGGNCCNTCCATCGACAACGGCTTCTACTACGATTTCGACACCCCCCAGCCTTTCTCNGAGTCCCAGCTGGAGGAGCTGGAGGCCGAAATGCGGAAGATCTGCAAGGAGAAGCTGAAGCTGGAGCGCTTCGAGCTGCCCCGGGAGGAAGCGATCAAATTNATGGAGGAGAAGGGCGAGCCCTACAAGGTGGAGCTCATCAACGACCTGCCTGAGGACGCGGTCATCTCCTTCTACAAGCAGGGCGAGTTCACCGACCTGTGCGCAGGCCCCCACGTGGACTCTACCGGCCGCATCAAGGGCAACGCTATCAAGCTGACCGCCTGCAACGCCGCTTATTGGCGGGGGGATTCCAACCGGCAGACCCTCCAGCGGATTTACGGCGTGGCCTTCCCCAAGAAGGATGAGCTGGACGAGTATCTGGCCAAGCAGGCCGAGGCCCTCAAGCGGGATCACAACAAGCTGGGCCGTGAGCTGGAGTATTTCACCACCGTGGACGTGATCGGCCAGGGACTGCCCATCCTGCTGCCCAAGGGCGCGCGGGTCATCCAGACTCTCCAGCGCTGGGTGGAGGACGAGGAGCAGAAGCGGGGCTATCTGCTGACCAAGACCCCNTATATGGCCAAGCGGGAGCTGTACAAGATCTCCGGCCACTGGGATCACTATCTGGACGGTATGTTCGTGCTGGGCGACCCCATGGACGAGACGAAAGAGTGCTTTGCCCTGCGTCCTATGACCTGNCCCTTCCAGTACCAGGTGTTCCTGAACCGGGGCCGCAGCTACCGCGACCTGCCCATGCGCCTGGGCGAGACCTCCACGCTGTTCCGCAATGAGGACTCCGGNGAGATGCACGGCCTGATCCGTGTGCGGCAGTTCACCATCTCCGAGGGCCATCTGATCCTCCGNCCCGAGCAGCTGGAGGAGGAGTTCAAGGGCTGTCTGGATCTGGCGAAGTACTGCCTGGGCACNGTGGGGCTGCTGGACAAGTGNACGTTCCGCTTCTCCCAGTGGGACCCCGCCAACCCCAACAACAAATATGAGGGCTCNCCCGAGCAGTGGGACGAGGCCCAGACGGTCATGGGTAAGATCCTGGACGATCTGGACGTGAAGTACACCGTGGGCATCGACGAGGCCGCCTTCTATGGGCCCAAGCTGGACATTCAGTATAAGAACGTCTACGGCAAGGAGGACACGCTGGTCACCATCCAGATCGACATGCTGCTGGCGAAGCAGTTCGGTATGGAGTACGTGGACGCGGACGGCCAGAAGAAGACGCCGTATATCATCCACCGCACCTCACTGGGCTGCTATGAGCGCACGCTGGCCTACCTCATCGAGGAATACGCCGGGGCGCTGCCCACCTGGATGGCCCCGGAGCAGGTCCGGTTCCTGCCGGTCACCGACCGCGCGGCGGACTACTGCGCTGAGCAGGCCGGGAAGCTGACCGCCCAGGGCTTCCGTGTGGAAGTGGACGGCCGCAATGAGAAGATCGGCAAGAAGATCCGCGAAGCTCAGCTGGAGAAGGTTCCCTATATGCTGGTCGTTGGCGACCGGGATATGGAGGCGGGCACCGTCTCCGTCCGGCACCGCGCTGAGGGCGATCTGGGCGCTATGAGTCTGGATGCGTTCGCAGGGATGCTGCGGCAGGTGGTGGATTCCAAGGAGAGAAAGTAAAGACATAAGAACACCCCGGACGGCGATGCCGTCCGGGGCGTTTTGTGCTGTATTGGGTTTGTGTTCAGTGGGGATTACTCCTCTACTTCATTGACTACTTCAGTGATTACTTCGGCGGCAGGTTGCTGATCGTCTGCGGGGACATCGTCGCCCTCCTCGCCAGTGCCCTTATATGCCTTGTAATCGTCGTCAGTCCAAACAACGTGATCGTCGTCGCCAGTTCTTGCAGCTGTGACGTCGTAGGTGACATTCACGATCAGCGTTACAGACTCGCCGTCCTCCGCAGTGCTGGTCTCAGGATCAACTACACCGTCTTCAGCATCGGCATTCTCTGTGATGGTGATCTGATACTGATATTCCTTAGTCCCGAGCTCACCCTCCGTAAAGTCGCCACCGCTCATGTTACCAGCAAAATAGAAGCTGGCATACAACTGGCCAAGATCGTCTTCCCAGTAACCATTGGGTGTAACCGTAGTAAGAGATACGTTGGTAGTACCGTTAGCCGTAGTTACTGTGGCACGCTCAAATGTATACTTATATCCATCGTACACGGGAATGGCAAAGCCAACAAAGCAGCCACCCTGGTTTGAGCTGTTACCATGGGCAATCACGTCTCTGCCGGTGACAACAACGTCAATCACATAGTTGCCTTCGGCATCTGTGGTGACCGTTCCCTTATCAACCTCGTAACTGTTAGCCAGACCGTTGGAGGCGGTGTTAGAGGTTGTGCCGTTACGATTAGTGTACGGGTCCATACCAGAAATGCCGTGGTCATCCAGCGGGGCGAGGGCGATGTTCTCACCGACCGTCTCGGCAATGGTTTTTTCCTGGACGGGGAGGTACACATCGAAGTCTACTTCTTCTTCGTCCTCTTCCGCTTCTTCTTCGTCCTCTTCCTCTTCGTCTTCTTCCTCGGCGCTATTGGTGGGGGCATTGCCATTGACGGTGGCGTTGCCGCCCTCGTCATTGACATCAGTGATGGTGCCGTTGTTGTTGATCGTGGTGCCCGTGGCGGTCTCGCCCACGTTCACGCTGTCCACGCTTCCGCCCTCTTCCACATTGGTAGTGGTGTCGGGAGCGTCCGTGGTCATGGTTTCCACGCTGCCGGAGATGGTGCTCTCGGTGCCCGCGGCGTCCTCAGTAAGCGTATAGCGCTCGACAGAACCCGCAATGGTGACAACGGCGTTGGGAGCGGCCACGGTGAGGTAGGTCACAGTGGTATCGGCCTCGGTAACGACCTCGGCGTTCTCCTCCAGAACGACGACAGCGTTGACCACGGCTTCCTCCGTCAGGACGACTGTGGTATCCACAGCACCGGGCAGGATCACCACGCCGACGCCGATACTGGCGCCCTTGATGGTGACGGTGCAGCCGGCCACGATCAGGATCAGGCCGTCATAGTCCTCGTCAATCTCGGTATCCTCAGAGATGACCAGGACCTTGTCTTCGGCTTCCAGCTCGGCGATCTCCTCCTCGGTGTAGCCCTGCTCCAACAGCGCGTCTTTCTGCTCGTCGGTCAGATCGACGGCCAGAGCGGAGACGGGCAGCAGAGTCAGCAGCATCGCCAGGGACAGAAGTACAGATAGAAACTTTTTCTTCATGCTAAAATCTCCTTTTCTTATATTGTATGAGTCTACTAAGGTCCGGCAGGTTTGAAGATGCCCACGGCGAAGCCGGAGGCCGTTAAGAGGAACCCTTCGCGTGCGCAAAAGCGCGAAGGGATTTAAGCCGGTCCCAGAGCATAGCGTCATGGGCACCTCAAACATGCCGGACCTCTGCAGGCCGACTACCCACAAGTGGCAAAAAGTACACCTTTTGCCACTTGCAGGTNGTCGGCCNGNCAAAAGAAAAATTTTGAAAAAATTGATGTAAAACCTCTTGCAAATACAGCCAGTATGTGGTATCCTAGGGTCTGCTAGGTGGCTATCACAAGGTGTACTTTGTGATAGCCGCTATTTTTTGTTCCCCGTNATCAATCGGAGCTCTCTCAGGCGGCGGTAGAAGGTGGCTTCTGCCAGCCCGCTGCGCTCCAGCGCCTCCNGGAAGGGCANCTGCCCAGCCTCCCACTCCGCCACGATGGCCGGGAAGTCCTCNGGCGGCTTCACNGAGGGCCTGCCGAACTTCACACCCCGTGCCTTTGCCGCTATGATACCNTGTGCCTGCCGCTTGCGGATGTTCTCCCGCTCGTTCTGCGCCACGAAGGACAGGATTTGCAGCACAAGGTCCGCGATGAAGGTCCCCATCAGGTCCTTGCCCTGNCGGGTGTCCAGCAGGGGCATGTCGATGACGCAGATATCCACGCCCGTTTNCTTTGTCAGGAGNCTCCACTGCCTCTGGATCTCTTCATAGTTGCGCCCCAGCCGGTCGATGCTCAGGATATAGAGCAAGTCGCCCGGCTTCAGTTTTTTGACCAGCCGCTTGTACTGGGGCCGGTCAAAGTCTTTACCCGACTGTTTGTCCATGAAAATGTTCTGGGGAAGAATGTTCTTCCCGCTCAGCGCGATCCTCTGCCGGTCCTCATTCTGATCCGTGCTGGATACGCGGATGTAGCCATAAGCTGTCCCCATCTTATGTGTACCTCCCTTTTCTGTCGTTATTAAATGGGGATTTCCTGAGGATAGTTGTATCAAAAAAGGCAACTCCCCGCTATATTTTCAGAGGAGAGGCTTTTTTATTCTGCATCTTCCTGCATATGGATGCAGGATTTTNCNGCNCTTTTGCAGGATAAAGAGAAAAATNTTGCAAATTTCNGAGAANCAAAGNTGGGGCGGAGGACTGTGAAAACTTTGACATTTTTCGTCTTTCTTCCGAAAAANTCNNGCTATCCNAGCGAAATNAAGGCGNAACTCGGGCCGATTTTGTGACTTCTCATAAAAAGCGCTGAAAACGGAAGTGAATTTGTATAGATTTAACACTTGCAAAAACTGCAAGTGTCAGGTATAATCATTGCATCCCTTGAGGGGAGACAACTTTTGAAAAGGAAGATACGACTATGAAAAAGAAGTTATTTGCGCTGATCATGGCCATGGTCATGACTCTGTCCCTGGCCGCCTGCGGCGGCAATGACGATAGCGGTAAGGGCGCTGCCGCCGTGGATACCAACACTGTGGCTGTGGGCGCGGTGGTCATCGCNCGGGACGACGTGCCCGAGGANGACATCTACGCTTTCGTTTCCTCNATCTTTGAGAACACCGANGCNCTGAGCGNGCAGCACGACAAGGGNAAGGAGCTGGATCTGGACTTCGCCTCCTCCGTNACCTCCGTNCCCTATCACCCCGGCGCTGCCAAGTANTTTGCTGAGAAGGGCAAGAACGTNGCCGCTACCAAGTCCGGCGCGGGCGTGGGCGACTCCAAGGCNCTGACCTTCGTCACCGGCGGNGAGTCCGGCACCTANTACGCCTTCGGCGGCGTGCTGTCCAGCTATGTCACCANCAACACCAGCGTCTCCGTCACCGCTGTTNCCTCCGGCGGCTCCAAGGCCAACATNGAGGATCTGGCNGCCGGCAACGCGCAGCTGGGCTTCGTCCAGTCCGACGTTATGAGCTACGGNTACAACGGCGAGCGTCTCTTTGATTCCGCTGTCAGCAACTTCTCCGTNGTGGCCGCCCTGTATATGGAGCAGGTCCAGATCGTNACCACCAATTCCGAGATCAAGTCNGTGGCCGACCTGGCGGGCAAGTCCGTCTCCATCGGTGACCGNGGTTCGGGCGTGTGGTTCAACGCCGTTGACGTTCTCTCNGCTTACGGCATTGACCCCGACACCGGCATCAACCCCGTATACCAGAGCTTCGGCGACAGNGCCGAGAGCCTGAAGGACGGCAAGATCGACGCGGCCTTCATCGTGGCCGGAGCCCCCACCACCGCCATTGTGGACCTGGCTACCTCCAAGCCCGTATATCTGGTGAGCCTGGATGAGAGCCACACCAACGATCTGCTGGCCTCCTCCCCCTACTACAGCGCCTACACCATCAAGGCTGGTACGTATTGATCCTCAATCTGTGCTTTCCAGGCAAGGGCCGCACAAGCGGCCCTTGCCGTATTGAAAGGGCGGAGCTGNCTCCGCCCTTTCAATACGGCATATACCGCTAATTTATGTAACAAAGGAGGCCGTCCTCATGAGTGAAAAAGAGAAAAATAATCTGCCTGACGTGGAGATTGGCACCGCGGCAGACATGGATGAGGTCATGCGCAAATATGACCGNGAATCCGCTACCCGGATCTGGGAGGGNAAGCCCCAGCTGATCGTTCGCGTGATATCCGTGCTGTTTTCCCTGTACTGCATCTGGTCCACCCTGTGGAGCACGGCGGATCTGCCTATCCGCCTGACGGCCTTCCTGGGCCTGATCATCGTCATGGGCTATCTCAATTACCCCGCCCGGAAGGGACATGTGACGCCCAACTCCATGCCTTGGTATGACATTGTTGTCATGCTCCTGGGGGCGGGATCGTTCTTCTATTACTGCTTCAACTATAAGAACCTGGTTATGGTCATTACCAGCGCGGCTAAGATCGATCCATCCAACCCGGACGCTGTTGCAGGTGCGTGGTTCTATATCGTTCTGGGCGTTGTGGGCATTCTGTGTCTCGCGGAGCTGTGCCGCCGGTGCGTGGGCCTGCCCATCCTGTTTGTGGTGGGGGCGCTGCTGATCTACACCTTTGCCAGCGGCCAGAGTTTGCCCCGGGTCATCTACACCCTGTTCTTCGGCACCTCCGGCGTCATGGCGACGCCTATTCAGGTGTGCGCTAAGTTTATTGCCGTGTTCATTATCTTCGGCGCGTTCCTGGAGCGCACCGGTATTTCCAACTTCTTTATTGATCTGGCTAACTGCGCGGCGGGTGCGTCCTCCGGCGGTCCGGCCAAGGTGGCGGTCATTTCCTCCGCCCTGTGCGGCATGGTGTCCGGCTCCTCCGTGGGCAACACCGTGACTACCGGCTCCGTGACCATTCCTATGATGAAGAAGACCGGCTACAAGGGCGAGTTCGCCGCCGCCGTCGAGGCCGCTGCCTCCACCGGCGGACAGATCATGCCCCCCATTATGGGCGCGGCGGCGTTCCTGATGGCGGAGTATATGGGCACCTCTTACGCCAATGTGGCGCTGAAGGCGATTCTCCCCGCCCTGCTGTACTTCACCGGTATCTTCCTCTCCGTCCATCTGGAGGCCAAGCGGCTGGGGCTCCAGGGCATCCCCCGGGACCAGCTGCCCAAGATGAAGATCCTTGTCCGCAGCATCTATCTGCTGCTGCCCCTGATCGTTCTGGTCTGGCTGGTGGCCAGCGGCGCCCGGACCCTCCAGTTCTCCGCTGCCATTGCTATTGTGCTGACCATCCTGGTGAGTCTGCCCGGGGCTTTTATCGACAGCCGGAACCAGCACGGCGAGGGCTTTGCCGTCCACGCCGCCAAGGATCTGGGCTCCATGATCGTCAACTCCCTGGAGGCAGGCGGACGGGGCTGCATCACGGTGGCCGTGGCCTGCTCCATGGCGGGCATGGTGGCCGGGTGCATCACCGTGACGGGCCTGGCCTCCAAGCTGGTCAACGCGGTGGTCAACGTCAGCCGCATGATCCCCAACGAGGCCCTGGCTATGTTTATCGCGCTGTTTTTGACTATGCTGTGCTGCATCGTGCTGGGTATGGGCGTGCCTACCACGGCCAACTACTGCATCATGGCTTCCACCTGCGCTCCCATTCTGATTACCCTGGGCATCGGGAAAATTCCGGCCCACTTCTTCGTGTTCTACTTCGGCATCGTGGCGGATATTACGCCCCCTGTGGCGCTGGCGGCCTACGCCGGGTCCGCTATCGCCAAGTCCAACCCCATGAAGACCGGACTCAATGCCACTAAGCTGGCGATCGCGGCCTTTATTGTGCCGTATATCTTTGCATTTAACCCGGCCATGCTGCTGGTGGATACCAATGCGTTCCAGGTCATCCAGATCGTGATCACATCTCTGGTGGGCCTGTTCGGCGTGGCGGCGGCGCTTAATGGCACGCTGTTCCGGAAGATGAACGTCCTGTTCCGCCTTCTGCTTGCGGCGGGCGGTCTGTGCATGATGTTCCCGGATACCATCACCGACGTGGTGGGACTGCTCGTGGTGGGCGGCGTGTGCCTGCTGGAGTATCTGACCGCTAAGAAGAGCAAGGCGGCGTAAGTTATCATAATGGATAAAACCCAGGCGGTGCAGAGGAAACTCTGCACCGCCTGGGTTTTGGGGCAATTTATACTTTTTCGGGAAAATATCAGAGCCTACGGAAACTCCCGGGCGCTGTTTACCGCCGCAGGCGGTAAATGCGCTTGAAAGCCGCGCGTGGTTTGGGATTGTGCTGGGGAAAAGATTTTTTGGGGCGCGGCTTTTGGGGGATTTCGCGCCTTGCGAGGCGCGACCAGGGACGCTGTCCCTGGACCCTGCGGCCTTTGTAAAGGCCGGCGAAACTTTTAACTGACGCTTACCTTTGATTCGTATAATCAATCGAAATCTACATCGTACTCCAGGATATCTCCGCTGACGGCATCGATCTCATAGCCGTACTCGACGGCTCCGGCGCGGAACTCGATCTCATAGACCTGCCGCCCGTCCTCCCGGTCCAGCTCCAGCTCGGGGAAGGAAATTTCTTCGGCGGTGAGTCCGGCGTGGGTGAGAACGATGGTCCAGATGTCCTCCTCGGAGAGCAGGTCGGAGCTCATGTTTCCGGCGGTGCTGTCTGGAGAGGGGCGGGAGGCCGGTTCGGAGTCAGATTCCATAGAGTACTTCAGGATATCCCCGTCGGCGGAAGCGATCTCATAGTCGTACTCGATGGCTCCGGCGTGGAACTCGATCTCATAGACCTGCTGCCCGTCCTCCCAGTCCAGCTTTAGTTCGGGGAAGGAGATCTCTCCGGCGGCGAGACCGGCGTGGGTGAGAACGATGGTCCAGGCATCCTCCTCGGAGAGCAGGCCGGAGGCCGCTTTTTCGGCGGTGCTGGCCGGAGAGGGGAGGGGTAACTGTTCGGCCTCCTCATTGAGCGCATCCGCTTCCTGCCAGGAGGTGGATTCCATAGAGCCCTCCATGATCCCGTCACTGTTCGGCAGGGCGTCCCGTGCAGTCTGTTTCTCCTCCTCCGGGGTCTCCGGCTCCGGGACAGCAACCGCGTCCTCCGCATCGTCCATCATGAGCATGATGCCGGACTCCTCCGGGGCGGTGCTGCGTGACATGACCATGGCGCTGTCGGCCATGGCTGTCTGGCTGGCCACCCCCGAGTCCTGCCAGTACACACTCCATACGCCCACCGCAACCAGCGCACAGCAGGCCGCCAGCGCCGTCCAGCGCCGCCAGTGGGGGAAGCGGATCACTTTTCCACTCTGGGGCGTCTCCCGTACCCGGGCCATGACCCCCTGGGCAAAGCCCTCCGGCACGGGGACCTCCTCCCGGTCAAAGGCGTCGTGCATCGCCACCAGATCGTCAAAATACCGCTGGCACTCAGGACAGGCGGTCAGATGATCCGCCAACTCCACCCGCTCCTCCCCGGACAGCTCCCCGTCCAGGAACGCGCTGATGAGCAGCTCATATTCTTCGCAGCTTCTCATAGCCGGCCGCCTCCTTTCTGTTCTGTTGCTTTAGACGGCAGATAGCCGGATAGGTTCCCATTTTTCAAGAGGATTTTTCGCAGGGAGCCCCGCGCCCGGGAGATCCGGGATTTTACCGTCCCCAGGTCTACGTCCAGCACCGACGCGATCTCCTCGTAGCTCAGCTCCTGGAGCTCCCGCAGGGTCAGTACCTGCCGGTGGTCCTCGCTGAGTTGACCGAGCCCCGCCATGACCGCCTGCCGCAGCTCGGCGTCCTCCGCCTGCTCCTGGGGCGAGGGGGTGCCGTCTACAGCATCCAGGCGCAGTTCCTCGTTGTCCAGGCTGGCTTCGCCCCGCTGATGCTTGGAGCGGCGCAGGCAGTCGATGGCCGCGTTGCTGGTCAGGCGGTAGAGCCAGGTGGAGAACCCCGCGTCCCCCCGGAAATTGGGCAGGCCCTTCCAGGCGGAGAGAAACGCCTCCTGGGCCGCGTCGGCGGCGTCCTCCGGGTTGCCGCAGATGCGCAGGGCCAGATTATATACTTTTTTCTCGTAGAGCCGCACCAGCTCGGCAAAGGCGCTCTCATCGCCCTTCCCGGCCCTGCGGGCCAGTTCCTCAACCGTCATGCAGGTCCCTCTTGATCCCTTTCGTCACGCGGTACACATCCTCCAGCGTCTCCATCCGGACGATCTGCTCCTTATAATAGCTTGCGTGGGGCACGCCCTTGAGATACCAGGCGTAGTGCCGCCGCGCCGTGAGTACCGCGATCTTCTCACAGTTGTATTCCGCCGCCAGCTCGATCTGACGGACGGCGGTGTCACAGCGCTCCGCCAGGGGGGGCTTCGGCGGGATGGGCTCCCCTGCCAGCGCGGTAGCCGCTTCCCGGAAGATCCAGGGGTTGCCGAAGCATCCCCGCCCGATCATGGCCATGTCGGCTCCGGTCTGTTTCAGTATCCGCACCGCGTCCTCGCCGGAGAAGATATCCCCGTTGGCGATCACCGGGATGGAGACGGCCTCCTTCACCTCCCGGATGGTGGACCAGTCCGCTGTGCCGCCGTACATCTGGACGCGGGTGCGGCCATGGACCGCGATGGCGGAAACGCCGACCTCCTCCAGCAATTTGGATAGTTCCACGGCATTGATGCTGCTTTTATCCCAGCCGCGGCGCATTTTCACCGTCACGGGGACGGGGGAGGATTTTACTACCGCTTCGGCCAGGCGGGCGGCTTTTTCCGGGTCCTTCATCAGCGCCGCGCCGTCGCCGGAGGAGACTACTTTCCCTACGGGGCAGCCCATGTTGATATCCAATATTTCCGCTCCGCTGGCCTCGATGGCGATCTGTGCGGCCTCCGCCATGCAGGAGATATCGCTTCCGAAGATCTGGGCGACGAAGGGCTTTTCGCCGGGGAAGGGTTTCAGCAGCAGGCGGCTCTTTTTGTCCTGGTAGCAGAGGGCCTTGGCACTGACCAGTTCCGTATAGGTCAGACCTGCGCCTAATTCGGCGCAGATCTGCCGGTAGGCGGCGTCGGTCACGCCCGCCATGGGGGCTAAGGCCAGTTTGGAATTTATGGTGAGGGCGCCCACTTGCATGGCAGTCTCCTTCTCCGCGCCCTGCGGGCGGGAACAAAGCATATTAAAAGTTTCGCCGGCCTTTACAAAGGCCGCGGAGTCCAGAGGCAGAGCCTCTGGCCGCACTCCGCAGAGTGCGGAATCCCCCCAAAAGCCGCGCTCAAAAAAATCTTCTCCATAGCGCAATCCCAAACCGTGCGCGGCTTTCAAGCATATTTGCCGCCTGTGCGGCAAACAGCGCCCGGGAGTTTCTGTCGTACCTTGATTCGTGCTTTTATTATATCATGTTTCTGCCTGTTCTTCAATAGCCGTGAAAATTCGCGAAAGAAATCCATTTTGTAATGAAGTGTCTGAAATTTTGCAGAGCGCACATTGTGCGCCCGTTCTAACGACACGCACAGCAGCCCTTTGGAAGCGGGCGGACAATGTCCGCCCCTACACAGATGAATCAATTCTGAATGCGTTGCGTTAAAAATTGATTTCCCTGCCAAAATTCGCCCGCCCTCTTGCCTTTTCTGCCAAATCCCTTTATACTATAAAAAGAATCATTAACTGACCGGGGGGAGAAAACAATGGGACGAATCAGTAAGGAAAATTACTACCTGGATATTGCGGAAACTGTTATTGGCCGGGCTACCTGCCTGCGCCGCTGCTATGGCGCGATCATTGTGAAGAATGACGAGATCATTTCCACCGGTTACAACGGCGCGCCCCGGGGGCGCTGCAACTGTGTGGATCTGGGCCGCTGTACCCGGGAAGTTATGAATATTCCCAGAGGCGAGCGGTATGAGCTCTGCCGCTCCGTCCACGCCGAGGCAAACGCCATTATTTCCGCCGCCCGGCGGGACATGGTGGGCGGGACGCTCTATCTCGCGGGGAAGGACGCTGCTACCGGCCAGCTCCTCCACGATACCTCCTCCTGCTCTATGTGCCGCAGGCTCATTATCAATGCCGGGATATCGAAAGTCATCGCACGCACCGGGCCGGGGGAGTATACCGTTACCGACGTTGAGAATTGGATCAGTGAGGACGATACCCTCCCCGTCGGGGTGGAATAGCTTAAACAGGAACGTGCCGCCGGGTTTTTAACCGGCGGCACGTTTTACATTTCCTGTTCTGACAGCCAGGTCAGGAAGCTCTTTGCCAGCTCCAGCTGCTTCTCGTCCATGTTCCGCAGCAGCTCCGCTACGTTTTTCCACTCGTCTCCTTCGTGGCGGGCCGTGCCTACCAGAAATTCGTCCGGTGTGGTTTCCAGGGCGATGGCTATCCGCATGACCACTTCTGTGGAAGGGATGGAATAGGCACACTCGATGCTGGACATATACTTTTCGCCCAAATCTGCCAGCTCTGCAACTTTCGCTTGGGTCAATCCAAGCTGTTTCCTCCGTTTGGCGATCCTTTTCCCAATTTGTGAGTAATCAAGATTCATAATCGATCCCCCTTGCATGTGTATCATACGGAGGAGTTATGCTATCTTAAAACACGTCTATAACAATAATATTGCTTGACAGGGTAGTATCACCGCCTTATAATAGGAAATCATCTTGAAATAGGAGAACCGCCATGACTGAACTATACAAGAAAATGTACCATCGCCTGTTCAACGCCATCACAGACGCGCTGCGGCTTTTGGAGGAGGGGAATATCTGGGGGGCGAAAAAACTTCTGATGGATGCGCAGGGTGAGACGGAAGAAATGTACATTTCCTACGAAGACAACAAAGATTCGGATAAGATTGTTGAAATCTTTGGGGAAAATGTGTAAAACCTATGGGGCGTTTACAGGCACACCCGGAGAGCTGACATAAGAAATGGACGGCTGGACACACCCAGCCGCCCATCTTTTATGTCAGTGTAACGCCCACGGGACAGTGGTCGCTGCCCATGATCTCGGGGAAGATATCCGCCATGGCCAGACGGTCCCTGAGACGCTGGGAGAGGATGAAGTAGTCGATCCGCCACCCCGCGTTGTTGGCCCGGGCATTGAACTGGTAGCTCCACCAGCTGTAGGCCCCGGTCTTGTCCGGGTACAGCTCCCGGAAGCTGTCGATGAAGCCCGCGGCCAGCAGTTCGGTCATTTTTTCGCGCTCCTGGTCGGAGAATCCCGCGTTGCCACGGTTGGGACCGGGGTTTTTCAGGTCGATCTCGTTGTGGGCCACGTTCAAGTCCCCGCAGTATACCACCGGCTTCACCTTGTCCAGCTCACACAGATACGCCCGGAGATCGTCCTCCCAGATCATCCGGTAGTCGATCCGCTCCAGTCCACGCTTGGCGTTGGGGGTGTAGCAGCAGACCAGGTAGAAATCCTCGTACTCCGCCGTAATGATCCGCCCCTCGTGGCGGTGGATGTCGTCGCCAAAGCCGTAGGTCACGGACAGGGGCTCCACACGGGTGAGAATGGCGGTGCCGGAGTAGCCCTTCTTATCGGCGTAGTTCCAGTACATATGGTAACCGGGGAGCTCCAGCTCCACCTGGCCCTCCTGAATTTTCGTCTCCTGGAGGCAGTATACGTCCGCGTCCAGGGCAAGGCAGGATTCCACAAACCCCTTTTTAATGCAGGCCCGCAGGCCGTTGACGTTCCATGAGATCAAACGCATTGTCTCCGCCTCCTCACTTGTGCCGGTAAATCTTCTTGTCCAGCGCGAACACGCGCTTGCTGAAGGAACCCACTTCCAGTTCCTCCATGGTTTCCTTGTAGATCTCCATACGGCTGTCGATCAGGTCGATCATGCTCAGCAGTTCGCTCTCGGCGCACACGGGCCGCACAGCAGCGCCGAAGGCCGGGTCGCCGTGGTGGGAGAGGAGCATGTGCTGGAGCAGGACGGACTTCTCCTCCGGGATGCCCAGCTCCTTCCCGGCCTCGGCCACTGCCTGGGCTCCCATGACCAGGTGGCCCAGCAGTTCGCCCTTGACGGAGTACTCCGTCACCAGACCCAAGGGGGAGGTGACAAACTCGTCGCACTTGGCAGCGTCGTGGAGGATGGTTCCCGCCACCAGCAGATCCCGGTCCACTACCTCCGGATACACCCCCGCCAGATGGTCCGCGATCCGGGCCATGTACAGGGTGTGCATCAGCAGGCCGTTGACAAAGCTGTGGTGCATACTTTTCCCGCCGGGGATGAAGCGGAAGCGGTCCCCGTATTTCTCAAGAACCTTCCGGCATACGGCCTGGTAATCCTTGTCCTTAAGGCCCGCCACCATGTCCTGGAGCTCCTGCCATCCGGCCTCCTCGTCGATGGGGGCCACGGGCACCAGCTCGCTTAAATTGTACTGATCGTCCTCCTGGACAGGGCGCAGGCGGGTGAGAATCAGCTGTAAGGTGCCCCGGTACTCGGACACGCTGCCCCGCAGCTTCACGACCGATCCCTCGTCCTGGATGCCGATAGAGCCGTTGTAGTCCCAGAACTTGGCGTCGATGGCCCCGCTGCGGTCCGCCATGTTGGCGGCCAGGAAGGGCTTGCCGCTGTTGGAGGTCTTGATCTGGGCGGTTTTCAGGATATAAAAGCCCTCGATCTCGTTGCCAACCTCCAGGTCGGCAACCCATTTATTAAATTCCATACTTGTTTTCTCCTGTTGTTTTTGTGGATTTTAGTATACCATAGAACCATGCGCTCTGTCGAGAGCGAAATTTCTTTTTCACCGGCTGCAACATTCCCGCGCGGATTATATCTTAAGCGTGCCGCCGGTGCGGTGCCGAGTCGCTGACTTTATGAATCAGAAAGGTCCGGGAGGCAGCGCCTCCCGGACCTTCGTGTATGATGCGGCATCATGTTTTGAGTGCGCTGTCTGCTTCCTGCCCGCTCTCCTGGGCCAGACGTAAGTCCTCAGTCAGGGCCAGGGCGGTTTCCAGCACGGGTTCTTTCGGCTGGAGGGTCAGGGTCAGCGCGGGGATTTCCCCGGCGTTGACTACCAGACGGCGGCGGTACTTGGCGCCGGTGACCAGCGCGGCGATAGCCTCCGTCGAGAAATCGGCCAGGACAAATTTCAGCTGCCGTCCCTTCTGGGAGATATCTTTGATCCCGGCCTTGGCGGCGCTGGCGCGAAGCAGGGCCACGTCCAGCAGGGCGTAGACGGACTTGGGCGGCTCGCCGTAGCGGTCCATCAGCTCGTCCAGCAGGTCGGAGGCGTCCGCCTCGCTGCGGATGGCGGCGATACGGCGGTAGAGGTCCATACGCTGCTGGTTGGAGGGCACGTAGCGGTCCGGGATGTTGGCGGAGACGGCCAGGTCGGCGGAGCACTCCACATTCTGCTTTCGTTTTTCTCCCTTCTCCTCCAATACGGCCTCCTCCAGGAGCTGGAGGTACATGTCGTAGCCCACGGTCATCATGTAGCCGGACTGTTCCGCGCCCAGCAGATTTCCCGCGCCCCGAATTTCCAGGTCACGCATGGCGATTTTGAAGCCGGAACCGAACTCCACGTACTCCCGGATGGCGGTCAGGCGTTTATTGGCAATTTCGGAGAGGACCTTGCCGGGGCGGTAGGTCATATAGGCGTAAGCCCGCCTGGCGCTGCGGCCAATGCGGCCCCGGATCTGGTGGAGTTGAGCCAAGCCCATTTTATCCGCGTCCTCGATGATCAGGGTGTTGACGTTGGCGATGTCAATGCCGGTCTCAATGATGGTGGTACAGACCAGGACCTGGGCCTCGCCCTCCACCATCTGCTGCATGACGGAGGAGAGCTGCTTTTCGTCCATCCGGCCGTGGCCCACCACTACCCGGACGTCCTCACCTACCAGTTTCCGGACTTGGGCGGCGGTGGAGTCGATGGACTCCACCCGGTTGTGGAGGTAGTAGACCTGGCCGCCCCGGTCGATCTCCCGGCGCATGGCGTCGCCGATGATGCCCCAGTCGTGCTCGATGACGTAGGTCTGCACCGGCTGGCGGTTCTGGGGGGGCTCCTCCAGAGTGGACATGTCCCGGATGCCGGAGAGGGCCATATTCAGCGTCCGGGGAATGGGCGTGGCGGTGAGGGTCAGCACGTCCACCTGTTTGCTCATTTCCTTCAGCTTTTCCTTGTGGGATACGCCGAAGCGCTGCTCCTCGTCTACCACCAGCAGGCCCAGGTCCTTGAAGGAGGCGGCTACGTCCTTCTGGATCAGCTTATGGGTGCCGATGAGCAGATCGACCTTTCCGCTGCGTAGGTCCGCCAGGATCTGCCGGGCCTGCCCCGGGGTCTGGAAGCGGCTTAAAACCCGGATCTCCACCGGGAAGGAGCGGAAGCGGTTGCACGCCGTGGTAAAATGCTGCTGAGCCAGGACGGTAGTGGGGGCCAGAATGGCGGCCTGCTTGCCGTCCAGCACGCACTTCATCACCGCGCGAAGGGCTACCTCGGTCTTGCCGTAGCCCACGTCGCCGCACAGGAGGCGGTCCATGGGCACCGGCTTCTCCATATCCTTCTTGATATCCGCGATGCACCGGAGCTGGTCTTCAGTCTCCACATAATCGAAGGCTTCTTCAAACTCCAGCTGCCAGGGGGAGTCGGGGGAGAAGGCGAAGCCGGGGCGGCGCTGGCGCTCGGCGTACAGAGCGATCAGGCCCTTGGCCAGGTCCTTGACGGCGGCCTTGGCCTTGCTGCGCTGCTTATGCCAGTCGGCGCCGCCCAGCTTGTTGAGCTTGGTAGCGTGGACCTCGCCGTCGCTGCCTAAGCCGCCTCCGCCAATGTATTTGCTGACCTGATCCAAGCCCGTGGCGGGAACGTACAGGCTGTCGCCCCCGGCGTAGACGATTTTGATATAGTCCTTCTCCACGCCGTCCACGGGCATCTTCCGGATGCCCTCAAAGCGGCCCACGCCGTGGGCGGAGTGGACCACCAGGTCGCCTACGGACAGGTCGGCGTAGCTGAGGATCTTCTGCCGGTTGTCTTTTTTCGCGGTTTTGCGGGCGGACTGTTTGCCTGCTGTCCGGGCAGTGAGCTGGCCCTCGGTGAGCACCACCAGGGACACCTGGGGATACTCCGTCCCGGCGGACAATGCGCCCACGGACACCCGGACCTCCCCCGGCCCGGGCATTTCACTGCAAGCCAGGTCCAGGGCAGCGGGAATGTCCCGGTCAAACAGCATCCGCTGGAGGCTCCTGGCCCGAGGAGCACTGCTGCAAAGCAGCAGGGTCCTGTACCCCGCGGTCCGGTAGTGCTCTATATCCGCGGCGGCGGTCTCGATGCTGCCGCCGTAGGCGCTCAGCTGCTTGGCGCTGATGGACAGCAGCGTCCTGGGGGGCAGGGGATAGCGGGAGGTGGGCAGGGATTCCAGCATACACAGCGCGAAGCCGTCCAGCTTCTCCAGCCACTCGCTCTGGGTCAGCAGCAGCGCGGTGAGGTCCCCGTCCTTCTCGCCGGCGGCCAGCAGGGACTCGGTGTCCTCTTTGGCCTGCCACAGTACGCTTTTTACCCGTTCGCTTACCCGGGCCGTTTCGTTGATGCAGAGGAGGGCGTGGCCGGGGAAGTAGTCAAAAACGGACGCCTTTTTCACTCCCGGCAGCAGCTCTACGGCGGGCAGAAGCAGGGCTTTGTCCAGATTTTTTGTCCGTCTTTGGGTCAGAATATCGAAGGAGCCCAGGGAATCGATCTCGTCGTCAAAGAACTCACACCGCACCGGCTCCTCCATCAGGGGGGAGAACACGTCCAGGATGCCCCCGCGCAGGGCGAACTGGCCCACGCCCTCCACCTGGTCGGAGCGGCTGTACCCGGCCTCCACCAGGCGACGGGACAAGTCCTCCAGGTCATAGCGTCCGCCGTTTTCCAGCTCAATGGCGGCGGTGCGCAGATTCTGGGGCGGGCTGGTCTTTTGCAGCAGGGCCTCGGCGGTGGCTACCACCACGCAGTCCTCCCCGCCGGTCAGTTCATAGAGGGCCGCGATGCGGCCCAGCTCCCACTGGCGGGAAATGACGGTGCCTGCCCGGACGAAGAGCTCCCGGGCAAAGAGTTTTAAGATGCGGCGGGGCTGCTCCCCTTCGCCCAGCAGGACCGCGAGGTCCCCCGCCAGACGCTCCGCCTCGGTCTCGTCGGAGCATACCATGACGAGGGGCCGCCCGGTCCGCGCGGACATGGCGGCGGCGATCTGGGCGCGGTGGACGCCGCCCAGACCGGTGACAGCGGCGGGACAGCCCCCGCTCTCTACGGCCTGGGCCAGCGCTTCCGCTTCCGGGATGCGCAGCAGGACCTCTAACAGCTTTTCCATAGCAAATACCTCCTGCTCCGGCGTGGCCTTTTCTGCACAGCCGCTCTCAGCGGAGGGCAACCCGGCTTAAATCATATTACGACCACGCACAACAAGGCCCACGCCCCGTTCCCCGGAGGGAGGGCGTGTGCCGAACATTTTTATTATATCCATGATGGTATCGGGTTTTGCGCCGATTGTCAAGAGGAAACCGGCCGGTAATTTTACAAAATGCCCTCCCACTCGGATAAAAACTCGTCGAGATAGCCGTGCATATATTGGGTCCTGTGTTCCGCGATGGCTCTGGCCGTTTTGGTGTTCATCATGTCCTGTAGGAGGAACAACTTTTCATAGAAATGATTGACGGTTGTGGAGATGTGCCGGTGGTAGGCTTCGCCGCTCATGTCCAGGTCTGGCTTGATCTCCGGGTCGTACATCACGCGGCCGCGACTCCCGCCGTAGGCGAAGGCCCGGGCAATGCCGATCGCTCCCAGCGCGTCCAGGCGGTCGGCGTCCTGCACGCATTTTCCTTCGATGGAGGACGGGACGACAGAGTCCCTGCCGGCATAGGAGACTTCGCTGATGATCCGGCAGACCTGTTGGATCACGTCGTCGCTGAGGTTTTGGGATTTCATGAAGGAGACGGCCCGGTCCTTGTGCTCGTGGGTCTCCGGAGACAGTTTTCTGTCGTCCACGTCATGCAGCAGCGCGGCAAGCTGCACGATGCGGAGATCGGCGTGCTCCGCTTCCGCGAGGCGGCACGCTGTTTGGTAGACTCTCAGCGTATGGGAGACGTCGTGGCCGCTGTAGTCTGTCTGGAAGATTGTTTTGACGTATTCTATTGCGCTGTGGATCATGGGGGATTCCATCGTGTGAGTACCTTCCTGTCTATATGATTTTATCGGGTCTATCTTACCATGCGTTGTAGGGGATGGCAAGGGGGGACTAAATCTTGGTCCGCGCCTGTCTCATAAATTCAAATCCGCAAACCCATAGGCTATATAGCGGGCCGGTGAGGACACCGGCCCCTACAAAATCAATGTCAGTGTAGGGGCCGATGTCCTCATCGGCCTATTGTGCTATCTGTAGATTTGGCAAATTCAAATTTATGAGACGGGCGTGAACCTTAGTCAGAAGTCCAGAAAAGATATGAGATCATACAGAGAGTGCGGACAAACGTTCTTTTTCCTCTTGCAAAACGGAAAAATTTTTGATATACTGATTCTTACGCAATTAAGGGATCGGAGGAACACATGGCAGGCGAAAAGAAACCAAATTACGGCAATGAATCCATCAGCGCACTGAAGGGCGCGGACCGGGTCAGGAAACGGCCCGGCGTTATCTTCGGCTCCGACGGCCTGGAGGGCTGCGAGCACGCCGTTTTTGAAATTTTATCCAACTCCATTGACGAGGCCCGGGAGGGCCATGGGAAGCTCATCACCGTCACCCGCTATCTGGACCATAGCGTGGAGGTGGAAGACCAGGGGCGGGGATGTCCCGTGGACTGGAACGAGAAGGAAAAACGCTGGAACTGGGAGCTGGTGTTCTGTGAGCTCTACGCCGGCGGCAAGTACGGGAACAACGAAGGGGAGAACTATGAGTTTTCCCTGGGACTCAACGGCCTGGGTTCCTGCGCCACGCAGTATTCGTCGGAGTACATGGACGTGACCGTCTGGCGGGACGGGTTTGAGTATCAGCTCCACTTCAAAAAAGGTAATATCGTGGGCAAGAAGGGCCAGGAGCTGCAAAAAACGCCCCTGACCCGCCGGAAGTCTGGCACGAAGACCCGGTGGCTCCCGGATTTGGAGGTCTTTACCGACATCAACATCCCGCCGGAGTATTTTGCCGATGTGATGCGGCGGCAGGCGGTGGTCAACGCCGGGGTTACTTTCCGGCTGCGGGTGGAGATCTCTGCGGGGAAGTTTGAGACCACGGAGTTTTTCTATGAAAACGGTATTGCCGACTATGTCCGGGAACTGGCCGGGGAGGGCACGCTGACGGAGCCGGTTTTCTGGGAGACCGAGCGCCGGGGCAAGGACCGGGCGGACAAGGATGAGTACAAGGTGAAGCTCAGCGTGGCCTGCTGCTTCTCCAATAAGACAGCGGTTATTGAGCACTACCACAACTCCAGCTGGCTGGAGCATGGCGGAAGCCCGGAGAAGGCCACCAAGCTGGCCTTCGTGGGGGGCATCGACACCTGGCTGCGGCAGAACAACAAGTACCAGAAGGGCGAGAGCAAGATCACCTGGACGGACATTGAGGACTGTCTGGTGCTGGTCAGCAATAACTTTTCCACCCAGACCAGCTATGAGAACCAGACCAAGAAGGCCATCACCAACAAGTACGTTCAGGATGCTATGGCGGAGTTTCTGAAAAGCCGCCTGGAGATTTATTTCATTGAGAATCCCGCTGACGCTCAACGGATCGCGGATCAGGTGCTCATTAACAAGCGCTCCCGGGAGCAGGCGGAGAAGGCCCGGCTGAACGTAAAGAAGAAGCTCTCCGGGTCCATCGACATCGCTAACCGGGTACAGAAATTTGTGGATTGCCGCACTAAGGATGTTTCCAGACGGGAGATTTATATCGTGGAGGGCGATTCCGCGCTGGGCAGCGTGAAGCTGAGCCGGGACGCGGAGTTCCAGGGGATCATGCCGGTGAGGGGTAAAATCCTCAACTGCCTGAAGGCCGACTACGCCCGGATTTTCAAGAGTGAGATCATCACGGATTTGATGAAGGTTTTGGGCTGCGGGGTGGAGGTCCAGAACAAGCATGTGAAGGATCTGAGTACCTTTGATCTGAACAACCTCCGGTGGAACAAGGTGGTTATCTGCACCGATGCTGACGTGGACGGCTACCAGATCCGGACGCTGATTCTGACTATGATTTACCGGCTGTGTCCCACGCTGATCCAGGAGGGGTATGTGTATATCGCGGAGTCGCCGCTGTTTGAGATCAACTGCGGGGAGAAGACGTGGTTTGCATACTCTGAGAAGGAGAAGAATGAGATCGTTAAAAAGCTGGAGGGGAAGAAGTATAAGATCGACCGCTCCAAGGGGTTGGGCGAGAATGATCCGGATATGATGTGGCTGACTACCATGAACCCGGAGACGAGGCGGCTTATCAAGGTGATGCCCACCGACGCGGAGGCGACCAGCTATATGTTTGATCTTCTTGAGGGGGACAATCTCCAGGGGAGAAAAGAGCATATTGCCAATGAGGGGTATAGATTCCTGGATTTGGCAGATATATCGTAGTGATCTTTGCCGCCCTGGGGGCGGCAAACGGCAGATTCTTCTGCCCTTCAGCCCGGGAGCTGCCCGCCCCCGGACCCCGGGCTTACTTTTGTCGCGCGACAAAAGTAAGCAAAAACGCGCCAGAACCTACGGTTCTGGACTCCCTCATTTTATTACGGGGGCTATTTGTTTTTTGCGCTGATCCTGTAGTCCGTCCGGGCTAAATTGGATTTTTTAGCGGTTTCGGCTGCGGTGGTTCTATTTTAGGATGTAAACTTGGCCCCTACCGTATTACGCGAGGGGAGCTCCCCGGGGTGCTGGGGTGATGATTTGT
>JAAVHD010000007.1:2644-10264 GCA_014799915.1 Oscillibacter sp. | reverse complement strand
CGGACGGACTACAGGATGAGCGCAAAAACAATATCCCCGGTAATAAATGAGGGATTCTTAAACCGTAGGTTTAAGCGACTTTTTGCCTTCTTTTTGTTCGCACAAAAAGAAGGCGCAGGGTCCGGGGGCGCGGAGCCCCCGGGCTGAAGGGCAGAAGACTCTACCGTTTGCCGCCGGAGGCGGCAAAGATCACTTCCCCTGTGCCCTTCGGAGCAATTGGAAAATAGAAGTAGGAAACAGCATCCCAACCGCCAGCGCCACCGCCAATAAAACCGTAGTCAACGCCTGCCGGGAAAATGCCTCCAAATCATTTTCCATAAAAAACTCCATCGTCCGGTATAAAGATCCCCCGGGGATCAAAGGAATCGCCGCCGTAACAATAAACAAAGTCGCCGGGCACTTNACCATCCGCGCCAGNACCTCNGCNTAAACCGTCAAGACCACCGAAGCCACAAAATACCGCACCACATCCTGGTCCGTCACCTGCCCCATGAGCAGGTACACTCCCCAGGCCAAAAGTCCCCCAAGGCTCGCCAACAGCAGCCGCTCCCGCTTCACATGAAACAGCAGCGCAAACCCCAGAGACCCCAGGAAAGCGGTCACCAGCTGCAAGATCATATCCTCCACTGCTCCCGCCCCCCTTACATCAAACTTGCCGCCAGCGCGAAGCCAAACGCGATCGTCAGCGCCAGCAATATAGCCTCAATAAACCGCATCAGCCCGGAAATCGTATTCCCGCTGAACATATCCCGCAGAGAGTTGGTCAAAGCCACTCCGGGGATCAACAGCATAATATTGCCGATGGAGATCATATCCACATTGTGTCCCAGATGGAATTTCACCGACAGTCCCGCCAGCAGTCCGCCCAGTAGAGAGCACAGCAGCGCCGACAGGAAGGCGTTGGCCTCCGTACTCCGGATCAGCCGGTCCAGACACTTCAGTACTACGCCGATCACCCCCGACGCCAGCGCGTCCAGCCAGCTGCCCCCGAAAAACAGGGAAAACGACGCGGAGATCAGCGCGTAGGTCATCAGCTGTATCCCAAAGCTGTACTGCGGCGTCGCCAGAATATCGTTCAGCTCTTTTTCCGTTTCCTCCAGGCTCAGGTGCTCCGCACAGATCTTTCGGCAGAGCTGATTGAGCTGTTCCAGCCGCTGGAGATCGTAGGCAGAGCCCATAATACGGCGGGTCTGGGTCACCGCGCCGAAGTGATTGGCATAGATCGTGACCACGATGCTGGAGGTGATCGTGAACACGTCCGCCCGCTCCGCGCCGAAGGCGATGCACAGACGCCTGATGCTGTCCTCCACACGGCTGACCTCGCCGCCGCACTGGAGCATGTACTGGCCAATGTCCAGGATCCGGTACAAATACACATTGGCCCGGTCCGCGGCCTCGATCCGGGTGAGCTGGTTGAGCTCATCCGGGGAGAAAAAATGATAGGGGTGTTCTTCCATAGGATTCTCCGTTGGTAAAATTTGGGTAAAGGATTCCCTCGCCGTTATAGCACAGAGGGGTGGGAATTGCAAGAGAATTTTGCCGCCTGTCTGCGTTGCCGAGGACTGCTTTCCGCTGTTTTCCTTATTATAGCAAATCCTGCGGAGGACATCAACCGCTTTACGCCACTCACCCGCGAATTTTTGATTCTTTTGGAACAGCGAAGAAAAAATTAAAATTTCCCCCATTGCATCATATCCTTAGATATGATAAAATAAAAAGCTATGACATGATAGAAAACGGAGGCATCCCATGAACACCCGCGACTTCAAAAATCAAAGCCTGCTGAGCATTTTCCTCAGCTACTTTAAGCCCCATATGAACCTCTTCCTCCTGGATATGGTCTGCGCCCTGATGATCTCCGTGGTTGACCTGGCATTCCCCTATATTTCCAGGACCTGTATGTATGAGCTGATCCCGGAGAGCAGATATCAGGCGTTTTTTGCCGTGGTCGTGGTGCTGGTGCTGGCCTACCTGCTGCGGGCGGGACTGCAATATGTGGTCACCTACTGGGGCCATACCTTCGGCGTGCTGGTGGAGGCCGACATCCGGCAGGACCTGTTCAGCCATCTCCAGACTCTCTCCTTCGGCTTCTATGATAAAAACCGCACCGGCCATCTGATGAGCCGGATGACGGCGGAGCTGTTCGACATCACGGAGCTGGCCCACCACGGGCCGGAGGACGTGTTTATCTCCGGCGTGACCCTGGTGGGCGCTATCGTCATCATGTTCACCATCCGGTGGCAGCTGGCCCTGGTCATGCTGATCCTGATCCCCACCTTTATGGTGGTGGTGAACCTCAACCGGAAGAAGATGATGGAGGCGTCAAAAAAGGTCAAGCAGAACATGGCCAGCATCAACGCCGACATCGAGTCCAGCATCTCCGGTATGCGCACCGCTAAGGCATTCTCCAACGAGAACGCGGAAAATGAGAAATTCCTGGGGGCCAACGAGCGCTTCAAGACTTCCAAGAAGGAGCGCTATAAGGCCATGGCCTGGTTTATGTGCTCCATGGAGTTTTTCACCTGCATCATGCCCGTGGTGGTCATCGCCGTAGGCGGCTGGCTCATTATGGACGGACAGATGGACTATGTGGATCTCATTACCTTCAGTCTCTACACCAGCACCTTCATCAACCCCATGCGCCGTCTCTCCAACCTCTCGGAGATGCTGGTGGACGGCATCGCGGGCCTGAGCCGCTTCGTGGACCTGATGCGCATCGAGCCGGACCTCCAGGATAAGCCCGATGCCCTGGAGCTGAAGACGGTGGATGGCCGCATTGATGTGGACAGCGTGTCCTTCGCCTACGAGCGGGACGACACCGAGGTGCTCCACCACGTGTCCCTTCACGTCGCCCCCGGCGAGACCATCGCCGTGGTGGGCCCCTCCGGCGGCGGCAAGACTACACTGTGCAGCCTGATCCCCCGGTTCTACGATGTGAACGAGGGCAGCATCAGGATCGACGGCCACGACGTCCGGGACGTGACGCAGCGGAGCCTCCACCGGAACATCGGCGTGGTGCAGCAGGACGTGTTTCTCTTTGCCGACAGCATTCTGGAGAACATCCGCTATGGCCGTCCGGACGCCACCACTGAGGAAGTCATCGCCGCCGCAAAGCGGGCGGAGATCTACGACGACATTATGGCCATGCCCGACGGCTTTGATACTTACGTGGGCGAACGGGGCGTGCTCCTCTCCGGCGGACAGAAGCAGCGGATTTCCATCGCCCGGATTTTCCTGAAAAACCCGCCGGTGTTGATTCTGGACGAGGCTACCTCCGCCCTGGACAGCGTGACCGAGGCCAAGATCCAGCGGGCCTTTGACGAACTGGCCAAGGGCCGCACGACCCTCATCATTGCCCACCGCCTCTCCACCGTCCGGGCGGCCCACCGCATCCTGGTGATCCGGGACGGCGTTATCAGCGAGGAGGGNACCCACCAGGAGCTGCTGGCGAAGGACGGCGACTACGCCCAGCTGTACAGGACGCAGAACTTGCATGGATAAGACAACTACCATTGCCAAGATCGCCCAGGAGCCGGAGGACCGGCTTCTGCTGGCGAGAGTTTGGGATAAATATGAGCAGACGGAGCGGAAAAGCATCCCGTCCGCCACGGTTTTTCTCTCCCCACGGGAGCAGCAGCTGGCCCAGACCCTGCTGAACGCCGCCGGGGTCCGCAGCGGATACGTCTTCGACGGCGGCTATGGGGAGGCAGAGCGGAAAATCCTGATTTTCCTGCCGGACTGGGCTGAGGAGCCGACGGGGGAGGAACTGGTGTTTCTCCGGGCTGCTTTTCACGGCGCGGACAGCAGCCTGACCCACCGGGACCTGCTGGGCAGCCTCATGGGCTTGGGCGTCACCCGGGAGCGGGTGGGGGACATTTTAGTTTCCGATCACAGCGCGGACATCGTGGCCTCGCCCTCCCTGCGGGAGTTCTTTCTGCGTGAGTGGGATCAGGCGGGCCGGGTAAAGCTGACGGTGACGGAGATTCCCCGGGACCAGCTCCAGGTGCCGCAGGCCCAGGTAAAGACTATCCGGGACACCGTGTCCTCCCTCCGGCTGGACGCAGTTGTCTCCTCGGCTTTCTCTATGAGCCGGGGCCGAGCTGCGGAGCTGATTGCCGCCGGGAAGGTGAATTTGGATCATATTCCTTGTCTGAAGGCAGACAAGCCCGTTGTGGAAGGGGCGGTTATCACCGCCCGGGGATTTGGGAAGGCAAGGCTGGCTCAAGTAGGGGGGCTCACTAAAAAGGGGAGAATAGGGATTACTGTTGAGAGATATGTCTGATCTTTGCGCCCTCCGGGCGCAAGGGGAGTTTTTTCTTCCGTCAGCCCGGGAGCTATCCGGCCCCGGACCCCGGACCTACTTTTGCCGCGCGGCAAAAGTAGGCAAAAACGCGCCAGAACCATACGGTTCTGGACTCCCTTATTTATTACGGNGGAAATTGTTTTTGCGCTCGTCCTGTAGTCCGTCCGAGCTAAATTGGATTTTTTAGCGGTTTCGGCTGCCCAGCGTCTATTTCAGGACGTTATCTTGGTCCCTACCGTATCACGCGAGGGGAGCTCCCCGGGGTGCGGGGAAATAGATTGGTCCTCCTGGCGGTGGCCAGGTAGTGGGATTAGAAACGGATCATGCTGCTGGCTAACCTAGTGCGAACGGGTAGACGCTAGGCACCGAGCATGTGGGTAAGCACCTCGGTAGAACTTAACCTGTTACGTCGTAGCGTAACTAATAACCCCCGTAATTCAGGAAGGTCCTTAGGAAACGTAGTTTCCTAAGCGCGCTTTTGTAACTTTTCGCGCGTGCGTACAGATTCTTCATGACCGCATCGAGCGGTCATGAAGAATTAATTGCTCACGGCCACTCGATGTGGTCGTGAGCAATCCCAGTTAGAAACGAATTTTTCCAAATTGTAACGGATTTCCTCTTGCATTTCTTTGTCGAATGGTGGATAATAGAATTGTCAAATACCGTCGAAGGAAGTCCATAAAATGAATCGTTTTTTCTCTCTCTCACTTGCCATGCTTCTCCTCCTCTCCTGCACCGCCTGCGTAGGGCGGGCTGCTGCACCCGCTGAGGACCCACTGGTTCCCGAGCCTCAGGATATGACCTCCACACAGCCCTTGGATACGGACCCCTCCGATGAGCAGGAGACCGCCGAAGACCCAGAGGAGGCCGAGGAGGCCGAAGAACCTGAGGGCCCCTACATCCGGATCGTTGATCCGTCAAAGCCTATGGTGGCCCTCACCTTTGATGACGGCCCCTGCGGGACGTGGTCCGATGCGATCCTGGACGTTCTGGAGGAGCACCACGCGCTGGCTACCTTCTTTGAGGTGGGCAACAACGTCCGCGCCTATCCGGAGCCTGTTCAGCGAATGGCGGAGCTGGGCTGTGAGATCGCCAGCCACTCCAACGCCCACAAGAATCTGAGCAAGATGAAAAAATCTGCCTTGCTTCAGGATCTGGATACTGCCGACGCCGCCTTTGTGGCCGCTGGGGTGGACGCGCCCGCGATGGTCCGCCCGCCCTATGGCGCGGTGAACAAGACGGTCAAGTCCGCTACCGGCCGGACGATGATCACTTGGACGGTCGACACCGAGGACTGGAGGAGCCGGAACGCCCAGGCGGTGGTCGATTACGTTCAGAACTACGGTGATCTGGATGGCGAGATCGTTCTGATGCACAGTATCTACGAGAGCACCGCCGAAGCGGTGGCCGTTCTGGTGCCATGGCTTCAGGAGCAGGGATACCAGCTGGTGACGGTGACGGAGCTCATGGCCTACTACTACGGCGAGCTGCCCCAGCCGGATCAGTTCTATGGCTACACCTATTTCACCACCCACGGACGCACTGACACCCCGGTGCCTCTGCCAGGCGAGCTGATCCCCGGACAGGGCGTGCCTGCTGAGGAACCGGAGGACGCGGAGACGCCGGATGAGGAANTCCCGGAGGANNTGTCGGAACCGGCGGANNCCGNNGCTNCTGNTGAGGAGCNGGAGTCTTCTGAGGAANCNGAGGANACCTGGGAGCCCACCAGAGTGGCGGGGCCGTCGGCGGACCTNGCGCCTGNGNCTNCGATCCCCAATCCGGCGNTGTTTAACCCCTGATGGAATATAACGGAGAGTATTGTCGATTGCTGNCAATACTCTCNGTTTCCTTTTTCTGNGGGATTCCCNNCTTTGCCTGTTGCGAAGGAGGACGAAATATGGTATGCTGGACATAACCCCGTCCAACGGGCTGAAAGGGATAGGGANNTANATATGAAGCGAAAAACAAGAGCTAAACTGTCCAGCGTGCAGATCATCGCCCTGGGCTTTTTCATTATGATCGCGCTGGGAACGGCGCTTTTGATGCTGCCNNTNTCCAGCACCGGCTCCGGCGGCGCGTCCTTCGGNGACGCTNTGTTCGCGGCCACCTCTGCNTCCTGNGTCACGGGNCTGATCCCGCAGGACACGGGGACCTATTGGACTACCTTCGGGCAGATCGTCATCATCCTGCTGATCCAGACCGGCGGTCTGGGATTTATGTCTATTGCTACGCTGTTCCTGCTCNTGCTTCGCAAGCGGCTGGGCCTGCGGCAGAGGGAAGTGGTGGTGGACAGCGTCAGCTATGACCGGCTGGGGGGNTTTGTGCCCTTTATGNGGCTGGTGTTNCTGGGGACGTTNCTGGTGGAGGGACTGGGNGCGGTGCTGCTGTCCATCCGGTTTGTGCCCCAGCTGGGCTGGGGNCGGGGGATCTATTACGGCGTGTGGCACAGCATTTCCGCNTTCTGCAACGCNGGATTCGACCTNATGGGGCCNTACACNGGGAAATNCTCCTCCTTNACCGCNTACGCCGGGGACCCGCTGGTGAGCCTGACCCTCTGNGCATTGATCCTGGTGGGCGGCACGGGGTTTCTGGTGTGGGAGGATCTGGTGCGCAACCGGCACCACTGGCGGCGCTACCGGCTCCAGACCAAGGTGGTGCTGACCATGAACCTGCTGCTGACCGTGGGCGGCGGGGCGCTGTTCTTCTTCCTGGAGCGGAATAANCTGGGGGCGGGGCGGCCNTTGAGCGAGCAGATNTACTCNGCGATCTTCGACGCGGTGACGCCCCGGACGGCNGGCTTCAACTCCACCGACACCGGGGCCATGACCAGCGGNAGNCTGCTGCTGACCATCATCTTNATGTTCATCGGCGGCAGTCCCGGTTCCACGGCGGGCGGCGTGAAGACCACNACGGTATTTGTGATCCTGCTCCACGCCCTGTCCGGCATCCGCCGGGAGCGGAGCGCCAACGCTTTTGGNCGCAGCATCGGCGACGACGCGCTGAAAAAGGCGACGGCGGTCCTGTACACNAANCTGCTGCTGGCGCTGGTGGGNGCCATNGCNATCTGNGCCATNCAGCCTTTGAGCCTGACGGAGGTCCTCTTTGAGACCTTCTCCGCCATCGGCACTGCCGGTATGACTATGGGCATTACTCGGGATCTGCTGCCTGTCAGCCGGGCGATCATCATTTTCCTTATGTACTGCGGCAGGGTGGGCAGCATCTCCTTCGCGGTGGCCCTGCTGGAAAAACGGGCAACNCCGCCNGTTACCCTGCCCCGCGAGGATATTACAATTGGTTGATTTCCNGGGAAATAATAC
>JAAVHD010000007.1:0-2638 GCA_014799915.1 Oscillibacter sp. | reverse complement strand
GCNANNNCNGNCAGAGAAAGAGGTACTNTATATGAAATCCTTTTTATTGATCGGNATGGGCTCCTTCGGCCACCATCTCTGCCGGGCTCTGGTGGAGCAGAAGTGTGAAGTGATGGCCGTGGACCAGAACNGCGAGATGCTGGAGGACGTTCTNCCNCTGGTNGTCAGCGCCAAAGTGGGGGACTGCACCAACGAGGAGGTNCTNCGNTCCTTCAGCGTGGAGAGCTTTGACGCCTGCTTNGTCTGCCTGGGGGACAGCAATGTGCTGNGCAGCCTNCAGATCACCAGCCTCCTGAAGGAGCTGGGGGCGAAGAAGGTGTTNAGCAAGGCCGACGACGACGTGCAGGCNAAATTNCTCCTCCGCAACGGCGCGGANTACGTNATCTACCCCGAGCGGGACGCNGCCGTCCGGCTGGCNGTCAGNGAGAGCTCCGACAGCATNTTCGACTGCATCCCCCTGACCGCNGANCACTCCATCTANGAGCTGGAGCCCATGGACCGCTGGATCGGCAAGAGTNTGAAGGAGCTGAATTTCCGGGTGAAGTACCACCTCACCGTCATTGCCATCAAGAGGGGGGAGACCATCGTCCCCAACCTCAGCCCGGACTACGTTTTCCGCAAGGAGGAGCATCTGATGGTACTGGGGCGCATTGAGGATATCCGGAAGGTCATCCGCTGACGGCGGGAGGAAACGTATGGAGACGAAAAAGTGGGAGGCTATGGTGACGGCGGTGGAGCTGGGCAGCTTTACCCGGGCCGCCCAGCGGCTGGGGCTGACCCAGTCCGGCCTGACCCACATGATGAACGCATTGGAGAAGGAGACGGGGTTTCCTCTGCTGGTCCGTGACCGGTCCGGCGTGCGGCTCACCGCAGCGGGGGAGCGGCTGCTGCCCGTTGTCCATGAATTTCTCCAGTCCGCCGGACGGCTGGAGGAGCAGATCGCCGCCCAGTCCGGCCACCGGCGGGAGAGCATCCGCGTGGCCGCCTACTCCAGCGTCTGTATGCACTGGCTGCCCACCATCGTCCAGCAGTTCCGGTGGGCCTGGCCGGACGTGTCCGTGGATATCCGCATGGGCAGCGTCCAGGAAATCTACCGCTGGCTCCAGGAGGGGACGGTGGATCTCAGCTTCGCCAGCCGTCAGGACAAGGAGCGGTGTGACTGGGTGCCCCTGTGGGATGACCCGCTGCTGGCGATCCTGCCGCCGGACTACCCCAGTCTGGGCCGGGAGCGGTTCCCGGTGGCGGAATTTGGCAGAAAGGAATTTTTAATGCCCTCCCTGGGGTTTGATCTGGATATTCTGGGCGTTTTCGAGGCACAGGGTATCCAGCCGGATATCCGCAGCAACACCGCCGTCGAGGATGCTGCTATCCTCTCCATGGTGGAGCACGGGCTGGGGGTCAGTATCCTGTCCCAGCTGGTGTTACAGGGGAGGCAGGACAATGTGCAGGCTTTGCCCCTGGACCCGCCGGCGTGGCGGCACATGGGGGTGGCCATCCGCTCCCTGGCGGAGGCTCCGCCGGTGATTCGGGAATTTATTGATTACTCCAAGCGGATCGTGGGGGCCCTGCATGGGCGTAAGGACTGATATAATCCCTTCCAAGTTGTTTCTCTATATTGATCCAATGAAGATATCGCGGGCCTGTGGGGATCTCGAATATGAAATTCACCATGCCGGCCCCGTCCGGGTAAAGCTCCTGGAAAGGGCTTTGGTAATTGTGATAATAAATAAGAGGAGATGAATCGAACATGCCGATAGGCGTTTTTATCAATTCTCTGGCTATTTTTATTGGCGGCGTGATCGGCAGCCTTATGGGCCAGAGGTTAAGCCAGGACTTCAAGGAAAACCTCAATATGGTGTTTGGCGTGTGCTCTATGGGGATCGGGATCAGCTCCATTGTACTGATGAAAAATCTGCCGGCGGTTACGCTTGCGGTCATTCTTGGCACGGCTATTGGCCTTGCCATCCATCTGGGCGATAAGATCAACGCCGCGGGACGGGGGATGCAGCGTGTTGTTTCAAGGTTTGTCAAAATGCCTGACAGCGGTATTTCCGCTGATGAATTTTCCGCCTCGCTGGTCACGGTGATCGTACTGTTCTGTGCCAGTGGGACGGGGATCTATGGGTCTATTATTTCCGGGATGACAGGAGATCACAGCATTCTGATCGCCAAGTCTGTCCTGGATCTGCCCACGGCGCTTATTTTCGGCTGCACGCTGGGAGTCCTTGTGGCCCTGATCGCTGTCCCGCAGATGCTGGTTTTTCTGCTGCTGTTTTTCTGCGCGGGACTGATCTTCCCCCTGACAACGCCGGATATGATCGATGATTTTAAGGCGGTCGGCGGGATCATCATGCTTGCTACAGGATTCCGTATGATCAAGGTGAAAATGTTTCCTACGGCGGATATGATACCCGCTATGATTTTAGCTATGCCGGTCAGCTGGGTCTGGACGGCGTATATTGCGCCGCTTGTTGCTTAGGGCAAAAGGAGGGAGCGCCTGTATGGCGCTCCCTCCTTTTCTGCGTGTCAAAAAAGATGCTGACGCATCTTTTTTGAATAGGTTTCGCTGCGCTCTGCGCCTCGGTTGTGCGCCCATGGCGCACAATTCGACGCTCGCTCCGCGCAAAGAGTTTTTCCC
>JAAVHD010000006.1 GCA_014799915.1 Oscillibacter sp. | reverse complement strand
AAGCAGGCGGACAATGTGCGCCCCTACAGGGATAGTGCGTGAAACAGATTGTTCATNNANTNNTCCTCCNGGCGGTGGCCAGGTAGTNAGAATAGAAGCGGATTNTGCTGCTGGCTAACCTAGAACAAACGGGTAGACGCTAGGNACCGAGCATGTGGGTAAGCANCCCGATAGAATCAAACCCGTTACGTCGTAGCGTAANTAATANCCCCCGTAATTCAGGAAGGTTCTTAGGAAACGTAGTTTCCTAAGNGAGCTTTTGNTNCTTTTCNCTCNCGNGAAAAGNANGCCCCCGCGCCGGCGAGGNGCGAATCTAAANTNAGATTNANGCCGGAGCCGCCGCGCAGCGGCGGCAGAAGGAGGTACCGNNAATGGAGCAAAAGAANATNGATCGTATNAACGANCTGGCCCGCAAGGCCAAACAAGAGCCTCTGACGGAGGCCGAGATAAAGGAACGGGACCTCCTCCGGCGGGAGTACATCGACTCCGTGGTGGGNAGCCTCAAGGGTCAGCTGGACAGCACCTATATCGTGGACAAACAGGGCAACAAAACCAAGCTCCGGAAAAAGGAGGTCAAGTGATGGCTGAATATTACGACAAGGACAAATTCACAGGGAACCGGAAGCCCTCCGGCAGCGGGAACTCCAGCTATCAGAGCAGCCGGAGCTCCGGCGGTGGCTACACCCCGCCGCCCAACCGNCCCTACCAGCAGCCGCCCCGGCAGCAGAGTAAAAAACAGCAGAACAACTCCGGCTGGTACAGCTGGCCGGTGATTATCATCCTGTTCTCCCTGGGCATCTGGCCGGTGGCGCTGGCGCTGCTGCTTTTCAACGTCTTTGGCGACAGCAAAAAGAGCGGTTCCTCCTCCCGGAGTGCCCAGAAGACTGCCAACGTCTATGACGAACGCGCCGAGAGCGCCGTGGAGCGGGCCATGCGCAAGGCGGAAAGCCGTACCGAGCAGGCTGGCCGCCGGGTAGACCAGGCCTTCGACCGGGCCGGGGAATCCGTGGATCAGGCCGTGGAGCGGGCTATGGAGCAGATGGGCCGCACCATCGACCGCACTGCCCGGAGGGTGGAGGAGGCCGGCAAGGGCCGCACCGCTCCGCCGCCTCCCCCAAAGGCCAAGCCTGTCAAGCAGAAAAAGCAGAAGACCAAGCCCGCCGGTGTACTGCTGCGGATTCTGGGGATCATCTTCCTGGCCGTNGGAGCCATCTCGGGGATGGACTTTTTGGCTGATGTCCTCCAGGGCTATATTGTCTTTTTCGAGGACTTCTTTGCCAGCCTGGGCTTTCTGGGCGCGGGCGGGATCATGTTCTTCCGGGGCCATTACCTCAACAAGATGTCCCGCCGCAGCCAGCGGTACATCCTGGCTATCGGCAACGTNGACGCCATGCCTCTGGATGAGATCGCCAAGCGGGTCAACCGCAAGCCCGACCAGGCCNCCAAGGAGCTNCAAANGCTCATTGATAAGGGCTATCTGGGCGAGGANGCCTATATCGACTATGAGCGGGGCTATTTCCTCCGCTTCGGGGCTACGCTGGAGNAGGAGTATGAGGAGCCTGTCTCCAGGTCCGCTCCTGAGCCCACNCCTGCGGAGGCCCAGGANGGTTACTCCGGCATNCTGCGGAANATCCGCCGGGCCAATGACCGCATTGCCGACCCGGAGCTGAGCCGGAANATCGACCGTCTGGAGCAGGTCAGCGCCCTGATTTTCAAGGAGGTGGAGGAGCANCCGGAGAAGCGCAACTCCATCCACACCTTCTTTGACTACTACCTGCCCACCACCCAGAAGCTGCTGGANACCTANGCGGAGTTCGAGGAGACCGGCGTGGAGGGCGAGAATCTGCGGGAGGCNAAGGAGCGCATCGAGCAGACCATGGATCTGATCGTGGACGGCTTNGAGCACCAGCTGGATCAGCTCTACTCCTCCGANGCCATGGACGTGGCCAGCGACATCAAGGTCATGGAGGCCATGCTCAAGCGNGACACCGCCTCCACCGCCCGGGACTTCGGCTTCCCCGAGAAGCCCAAAGTCCGGCCTAAGTCNGANTCNGGGGATCAGGGNGGCCAGNCCNTGCNGNTGTGACAAGTNTCAGGAGGATATNTNANATGAAGATCCTGTTTCTAGGCGATTCCATAACCGACGTGGGGCGGAACCGGGAGGACCCGGCCTCCATGGGCGCNGGCTATCCNNTGCTGGTCAGCGCCCGGCTGGGGGCNCNGCAGCCNGNGANGTTNANCTTCCGCAACACNGGCATCGGCGGCGACCGGAGNGTGGACATCTACGCCCGGATCAAGCGCGACTGCTGGAACCTGGAGCCCGACGTCATCAGCCTGCTGATGGGGATCAACGATGTGTGGCACGAGATNGGGGACCGCAACGGCGTGGANGCGGAGCGGTTNTACCGGATCTACCGGATGCTGGTCTCAGACACCCGGGAGCGCCTGCCGGAGGNCAANCTGCTGTTAATGGAGCCCTTNGTCCTGCCGGGTACGGGCACTCGGGATGGATGGGANGATTTCGTNAGGGAAGTCCCCCTCCGCTCCCAGGCNGTGCGGCNNGTGGCGGANGAATTTCACGCCCTGTATCTGCCTCTCCAGGCANNGTTTGACGAGCACTGCAAGGCCGCGCCGCCNGCCTACTGGCTGATNGANGGCGTACATCCCACCCCGGCGGGGCACCAGCTCATTGCCGACGCCTGGCTGGAGCTGTTCGACCGGGAAATCAACGCATAACAAACGGGACTGCCCTTCCAGGGCAGTCCCGTTGTCTGTTCTTGTTTCGGAGCTTACTCCATGACGTAATGCGTCACCCCAAAGAGCTTGGCCAACTGGAGTTTAGCGGCCATGCTCTCGTCGCTCTGATACCACACCGTAGCGGACTGGTAGGCGTTGGGGTCGTACATACAGTAGGCGCTCTCATACTGGGTGGAGTAGAAGGGTTTCGCGTCCTTCCGCGCCAGCACTTCCTGTACCTCCTTGGCGGAGATCAGGGAGCTGGCGGCGATGGGGTTGCCCCCGGCGTCGGTGATCGTGCGCACGCCGCCAGCCATCAGATGCAGCGCCGCCTTGGACATATCCTCGCCATTGTTCTTCATGCGCCGCAGGGTGGCGTACAGCTCCGGCAGGGGCTCCAGAGGCGTAACGGGCATCTCGTCCCCGGACTTGGCCGTGGGCGTGGCGATGTTGATCAGCTGATACCCCTTGGAGCTGGAGAGCTTCGTGGTGGTCCTCTCCAGCATGTCGTGGACCCGGACCAGCACGGCGGCGGCCTGCTCCCGGGTGGCGTTGCCGTCGGGATCAAAGCGGCCGCTGCCCTTGCCGTCCATGATCCCCAGGTCATTGGCCAGGGTGATGTAGCCCACGTTAGCGGTGACGTCGCTGAAGGGGGCGCCATAGTTGGCGGCAGTCCCCGCCAGGGATGTGTACCCAAGTCCCCGCACCAGCATGGAGGCCATCTCCCCCCGGGTCAGGTTATCGGCGGGGCGGAACTCGTGGCCGGAGGCGTCCACCGCGCCGTTGGCCAGCACGGTCTCCACAGCGGCGTAATACCAGCTGCTCTTTGCCGCGTCGGTATAGGAGGGCTTGTCAGGCTTGACCTCCTCCCAGCCAAACAGGCGGGTCATGGCGGTTGCGAAGGCCGCACGGGAGATGGGCTGGCCCAGGCCGAACTTCCCGTCGCCAACCCCCTGGAACAGTCCCAGCTCAGTGGCCCGGTCAATGCTCTCGGCAGCCCAGTGGCCTGCGGGCACATCGGAATAGCTTTCCTCCGCCGCAGTAGCGGTGGGGACAAGCCCCAAGCACAGCAGAGCAGTCAAAGCGAATATCAACAGGCGTTTTCTCATAAGCAACTCCTCGTTTTTCTTTGGGAAACTCTGAATCAATCCCCGCGCACGCCTCAGCGGAAAATTTTCCACCCCATTTCGTTAAAAAATCTTGAAATACACAAAGTATTCCCGCGATTTTTTGCCTCACGGGACGAAAAATTTTCTCGCCGATCCGTACACGTTGATTGATTCAGACCTTCCCTTGGAATGTTGCCATTGTACCAGATTTTTTCCCATTCGTCAAATCTTCCGACCAGACTTCCCCGAATTTGGCAAAACTAGATGAAAACCGCCAATACCAGCGGACAGAAGCACGCATAAAATCTCTGCGGCCACTGTTTCAGTGGTTGACAACCTCCTGTTTCCTGATTATAATATTCTGGAAAAAGTACAAAAGAAAGGACAAAATGCCATGAATGACCTCCATGTTTCCGCCGCCGTCCGCTATGTTGGTGCGGATGATACGACTATTGATATTTTTGAGAGCCAGTACCCGGTGCCGAACGGCGTGTCCTACAACTCCTATGTGATCCTGGACGAGAAGACCGCCATCCTGGACACCGTGGACCGCCGGGCCACCCAGGTGTGGCTGGAGAACCTGGACGAGCAGCTGGCGGGCCGCAAGCCCGACTATCTGGTGCTTCACCACCTGGAGCCCGACCACGCCGGCAGCGTGGGCGCACTGCTGGAGAAGTACCCGGACATCACCCTGGTGGGCAACGCCAAGACCTTCACCATGCTGCCCAAGTATTACCACTACGATACCGCCCAGACCGTCACCGTCAAGGAGGGCGACACCCTCTCCCTGGGGGCGCATACCCTGACCTTCGTCATGGCCCCCATGGTCCACTGGCCGGAGGTGATGGTGAGCTACGAGTCCAGCGAGAAGATCCTCTTCTCCGCCGACGGCTTTGGCAAGTTCGGCGCNCTGAGCGCGGAGGAGGAGTGGCTGTGTGAGGCGCGGCGCTACTATTTCAACATTGTGGGCAAGTACGGCGTCCAGGTTCAGAACCTGCTGAAAAAAGCGGCGGGTCTGGATATCCAGACCATCTGCCCCCTCCATGGACCCATTCTGCGGGAAAATCTGGGATACTATATCGGCAAGTACGACCTCTGGAGCCGCTACGAGCCGGAGGACGAGGGCGTGCTGGTGGCTTACGCCTCCATCCACGGCAACACCGCTCAGGCGGCAAAGAAGCTGGCGGAGATCCTGGAGGCCAAAGGATGTCCCAAGGTAGCAATGGCGGACCTGTGCCGGGACGACCAGGCCGAAGCGGTGGAGGATGCTTTCCGCTACGGCCGCATGGCGCTTCTCAGCTCCAGCTATGACGGCGGTTTGTTCCCTCCCATGGACCACTTCATGGCCCACCTCCGCGACAAGACCTACCGTAACCGGAAGGTTGCCATCATCGAAAACGGCTCCTGGGCTCCCGCCGCCGCCAGGGTCATGCGCGGCTACCTGGAGGCCATGAAGGACATCACGATCTGCGAGACCGTCCACACCATCCAGGGCGCGGTGAAGGATACCGACGTCGCCGCCATGGAGAAGATCGCGGACGAGCTTCTGGCGTGATCATAATACGGCAGATCTGCTCAGGCACATTACTGCATCTGACCGGAAAGGCCCAGCTTATGCTGGGCCTTTCTGATATCTGCATAAAAAGTTGACAGGCCACCATTGGTGGTCTGTCAACTTTTTTGGCAGCGGGAGAAGGATTCGAATTATCCGAGCGGAGAAAAATGCCGTAAAATGCTGTTAAAAAGTCCAGTATTTGCAATGGTTTCCCGGCTTGTTGTGTAAATCGTGTAAAACTCTGAAAAACCTCTAAAGGGAAAAAATAAGGGAAAACTTTTGGGGCCGGGGAGCTATTCCCCCCTTACTATCACTCAGGGAACACCTCTGACAAATCAATCAGACAATCCTCCAAGACGTTTACCCTCATCTCGTCCCCGGCTGTGCCGAACCCCTTAACCGAATAGCGGCCATCCTCCAGGACGAAGGACTGNACGTCCTTATTTGTCGGNTCCACNATCCAGTATTCNCGGACNCCGGCCTGCTGGTAGAGTGTNAATTTTGTCATCCGGTCATGCCGCCGGGTGGAGGGAGACAGGATCTCAATCACCAAATCCGGTGCACCCTTGCAGCCGCGGTCATCCAGCTTGGAAGGGTCGCACACCACGGAGACGTCCGGCTCCACCATCGTNTCCACATCCTCCGGGGAGTCCCCGTCCTGCTCAAACAGNCGGACNGCAAAGGGNGCGGCGTAGACTTCNCATTTTTTGCCTGCGAGATAATTTGCAAGTTGTCTGAATATCTCACCGCTGATTTTCTGGTGTGCTCTGGACGGCGGGGCCATCATGACAGCCTCCCCGTTGATGATCTCGATNCGCTCATCTTCTCCCCAGGTGAGGCAGTCGGCGAACGTGTACCGCTCCTTTTTAGCTGGTAATACCATGCAGATCACTCCTTCCCATTCAGTTTATCCGCAGAAGCGGAGCTTATACCCTCTGCGCGGCCCTCAGAAGGGCCTAAAACGTCGTTGTCCCGTTCCATAGTCTCCTGTATCGCCCGATTGATAAAGCCGTTCACGGACTCGCTGTGGGCCTCTGCGTGGGCTTGGATAATATCGCGCTTCCCCTTTGAGACTGTCAGGTTGATTCGATCATAAGCTTTGGCAATATATTTGTTCGTCGCTCTCTGCTGTGCCTTTGATGCTGGCATGGCCGTTCTCCTTTCTGGGGGTGGCCCTGATATAGGGCATCCTTCTCCCACTATACCTGTATTATACCACAGAAATCTACTTGCGTAAATACCCATATTGCACAAATATATTTGCGTAATTATGTGTGCTTTGCCTATTGGTATGTTTGCGCAAGTATGCTATTATAATCATGTCAAGAGGGAACGAAAGAGTCGCCGAAAGCACGACCCGCAAGGGAGAAACGACGTAGGCGTGAAAATCGGAAAGGGGGCCGCGAGCCACGAACTACCGATGCTCTTTCAATCCCAACCGGGGGCCGGGAAAAGCGGTAACCAAGCCGTCCAGGCCGAAAGCGCCCCAACGTATCGGACAATATACCGTGTGAGCCGCCTCCTAAGCGGCAAGAGTCAGGAAGATTTCCGATAGGCCCCGGAACAATCGAAAGGAGAATACACCATGACCGAGAAAATGATTGAGAACCGCGTGAAGAAGCTCCAGGCCATCGAGGCCCAGCAGAAGGAGCTGGAAGCCACCGCCGACGCCATCCGGGCCGAGCTCAAGGCTGATCTGGAGGAGAAGGGCGTGGAGGAGCTGAAGACCCAAAACTTCATCCTCCGCTGTAAGGAGATCGTCAGCAGCCGCCTGGACGGCAAGGCCCTGAAGGCGGCGCTCCCCGACGTGTACGGCCAGTTCTGCAAGGCCAGCGTCAGCCACCGATTTACCATTGCGTAAGAAAGGCCCGCTATCCCAGCCGACCAAAGCAAGATAGCGGACCCAGCACACACCCCCGGAGAGGGGGCCGGTGGATTTATTATACCGCCCCTCTCCTGAAAATACAAGGAGGTTTTTGAAAATGAGCGATAAGAACGTCAGAATCATGGATGAGCTAATGCAGACCATCGCACAGACGGACGAATGGGAAGACATTCAGGAGAACGACCCGGATATCAAACGGGCAGACCGGGAGCTGGTGGAAGCCTTGCGGGAAGTGAGTAGCCTTATTCCTCATGAGCTGTATAGCAAGCTCGAAGAAGCAGTATATAGTTATAGCAACGCCGTTGAATGGGCGGCTATGCTCTACGGAATCCACGTTGTTACCGCTATTCGTGATGTGTCCGCGAGGCCCTTTGACCTGTCGCGGTATATCATGGCCCGGACGGGGAGAGCTACGGCATGAAAATCACGATTGACCGCAGCGGGGACGGCGTTCACACGACGATCGAGCGGGAGCCGATGCCCCCGGAGCGGTTCGAGGTTGTGTGCAAGCTGGTGGGGCTTGCTATCGGCGGGGCCGTGCTGCTGGGCGCGGTCCATATGGTGGGCATATGGGCCATCGCCTGGGCGGTGGGGGCGCTTGTGGCAACTGGGCTTTATAGTAACCACGGTTGAAAACAAGTAAAAGAGCTGGTAAAATGTAGACATGAGTTATTCGAAAAAATATCGGGAACGGACAATAGAATACCGACAGGCCGGGCACACACTGGAAGAA
>JAAVHD010000005.1 GCA_014799915.1 Oscillibacter sp. | reverse complement strand
ATAGGCCGTCAAGGTGCATTTTGTGGAAATGTAAGGTATTTTACCGGGAAAGCCTATATGACAGAACATGCAGTAGTTGTCTGTGCAAATAAGGATCACAATACAAGATATCTTGCCTATTTATTGTCTACAATGAACTTGGGACGCCTTTCCGGGCAATCAGCGCAACCAGGTCTATCAGTAAAAACTCTTGCTAAGCAAAGTGTATGGTTGCCTTCTTTAGACCACCAAAAACAAATAGTAGCGGTATTATCTTCATTGGATGATAAAATCGAACTGAACCAGAAGATAAACGATAATTTGCAGCGGCAGGCACAAGCGCTTTTCAAAGCTTGGTTTGTGAATTTTATACCGTTTGGTGGAAATGTGCCGGATGATTGGAAATGTATTGATTTTTCAGAGTTTTTACTTCCACGCACAGTCAAGAGTAATGACCCGTCTTTACCGATGTTTTCTGTTACAGACAACGGAATTTTTCCCCGGGAAGAAAAGTTTAAGAAAAATCTTTCTATGGCTAATACAAAAAGCAAAGTAGTATATCAAACAGATTTAGTTTTTGGAATGAGCAGAGAAATTCTAAATTGGGGAATTATGCGCCATCCTATTGGAGGTGTTAGTTCAGCTTATAATGTTTATCAGGTAGATGAGCAGATCAATAGCTTCTATTTAGAATCATACATAAAAGCAAACCGCCAGTATTTCAAAGATTTAATCAGACCTGCATCCCGTGAGGGACAAGGAATAGACAAAAGTGCTTTGATGCAAAAAGTACTGCTTATGCCGTCTCAAACGGTTTTGGAGCAATATTATGTGATAGAAAATGCACTTACTCAAACTGCTACCCACGTTTTAGCAGAAAGTCAACACTTAGCAGATATTCGTGATACCCTTCTCCCCAAACTCATGTCCGGCGAGATTGATTTATAGGAGAAACATAAAAATGGAAAGTACATACATCGTTTATATTGTAGCCATATCTTTACAATTATCTGGGGCAATCCTCTTGTTAATCAATGCTATATCCACAAAGCGAGAGAGTCTAATTATCAATTTTTCAAATTGCAATTTCCTTTCTCGTGATGGTAATACTCACGAAATTTCTTATAACAAAAATGCTTTCAAAAAAATCTGTGAGACGGCATATTTGAACAAGTTTGCTTTCGCTTTTATAGCTTCTGGATATTTTGCAGGAATATGGGGAGAAATTGGAGATTCAAATAAGTGCTGCATCGCAATTTGCGTAGAATTATGTACAGCAATTTTAATCTTTATCGCATATTTTGTAGTATATCTAATTGCAAAATATAGCAAAAAAGTGAATGCTCCTATTACAAACGAAGAACTTGAGAAATTAGGTATTGAGCCTAACATGGAATCTACGTCATCTGAGGAATTACAAAAAATCTTATCCAATTAGCATAAAATTGGAGGAATCTTCTTATGTCCTACACCGAATCCCACTACGAAAATGCCATCCTCCAGCTGTTCCAGCAGCTGGGCCGTCTGCTATTCGCACCCAAACCTAACGGAGGTATGCTATGACACTTCAGAACAAGCTGGGGATCACTGACTCGGTGGAGCTTGCGCAGGCCGAGGAGAAAATCAGCAAGAAAAAGGCTCTGGAACTGTTCGAGAGCGGCGCGCTGGACCGCCTGCAAGCCGGAACTTATCAAGCGCTTGCCGCCATACACGCGCAGCTGTTCGGCGAAATCTACGATTTTGCCGGGAAACTGCGCACCGTAAACCTGGCGAAAGGGAATTTCCGTTTCGCGCCGGTGATGTATTTACAGCCCGCTATAGAGAATATCGAAAAAATGCCGCAGTCTACCTTTGATGAGATCATCGAAAAATATGTGGAAATGAACGTTGCGCACCCCTTCCGGGAGGGAAACGGGCGCAGTACAAGAATCTGGCTGGATCTCATGCTGAAAAAGGAACTGGGCTGCGTGGTAGCCTGGAGCCTTGTGGATAAAGAGGATTATCTGCTGGCGATGGAGCGCAGCCCCATCAAGGATATTGAGATCAAATTCCTGCTGAAGCAGGCGCTGACGGACAAGATCAATGACCGCGACGTCTATATGAAGGGGATTGACCACAGCTATTACTACGAAGGATATACGGTATACAAAACAGAGCATTTGTAAGCCGCGCCAATTTCAGAGAAAAAAGGGGGCATCCGTCATGTCCGGCCACTACACCGAATCCAATTATGAAAACGCCATCCTCCAGCTGTTCCAGCAGTTGGGCTACACCTATACCTACGGCCCGGACATAGACCGGGACTACCACGACCCGCTCTACGAGGCTGCGCTCCTCCCCGGCCTCCGGCGCGTCAACCCCGCCCTGCCCCCGGAGGCCCTCGCCGAGGCGGTCTATAAGCTGCAAAACTTCGAGAGCGGGACGCTGCTGCAAAAGAACATGGTGTTCATGGACTACCTGCAAAACGGCGTATCCGTCAAATACTTCGCAGACGGCGAGGAACGCTCCGCTCTGGTGTACCTCATCGACTACCAGACCCCCGCCAACAACGACTTCACCATTGCCAACCAGTGGACGGTGGTCGAGAACTCCGAGAAGCGCCCGGACGTGGTGCTGTTCGTCAACGGCCTGCCCCTGGTGGTCATGGAGCTGAAGTCCCCCTCCCGTGAGGAGACGGACGCCTCTGCGGCCTACCGGCAGCTGCGCAACTACATGCACGAGACCCCGTCCCTGTTCGTCTACAACGCCATCTGCGTCATGAGCGACCTGTCCGTCTCCAAGGCCGGGACCATCACCTCCAGCGAGGACCGGTTCATGGAGTGGAAGACGAAAGACGGCAGCTATGAGAACACGGCCTACGCCCAGTTCGACACCTTTTTTGAGGGGATTTTTGAGAAAACCCGGTTTCTGGACATTCTCCGGAACTTTATCTGCTTCAATGCGGACGGGCAGAACACGTTCAAGATCCTGGCCGGGTATCACCAGTATTTCGCGGTAAAAAAGGCGGTGGCCTCCACCCGGCACGCCACGGACGGCAAGGGCGGCGTGTTCTGGCACACCCAGGGCAGCGGGAAATCCCTGTCCATGGTGTTCTACGCCCACTATTTGCAGCAGGCGCTGGAGAGCCCCACCATCGTGGTCCTCACGGACCGCAACGACCTGGACGACCAGCTCTACGGCCAGTTTGCCCGCTGCAAGGATTTTCTGCGCCAGACGCCCCAGCACGCCCGGAGCCGCCAGCACCTGCGGGAGCTTCTGGCGGGCCGCCAGGCCAACGGGATCATTTTTACTACGATGCAGAAATTTGAGGAGAGCGGCGAGGCGCTGTCCCTGCGGCGGAACATCGTAGTTATGGCGGACGAGGCCCACCGCGGGCAGTACGGCCTGACGGAGAAAGTGGTGGTGAAGCGGAAAGAGGACGGCGAACTGGAGGCCCGGACGGTGACCGGCACGGCCCGGATCATCCGGGACAGCCTGCCCAACGCCACCTACATCGGCTTTACCGGCACGCCCATTTCCTCCCAGGACCGCAATACCCGCGAGGTGTTCGGGGACTACATAGACATTTATGACATGACCCAGGCGGTGGAGGACGGGGCCACCCGGCCTGTCTACTATGAGAGCCGGGTCATCCACCTGAAGCTGGACGAGACGACGCTGCGGCTCATTGATACGGAATACGATCTGATGGCGGAAAACGCCGATCCGTATGTGATCGAAAAGAGCAAGAAAGAGCTGGGGCAGATGGAGGCCATTCTGGGAGCGGAGCAGACGATCCATTCCCTGGTGGACGATATTCTGGATCACTACGAGAACTACCGCGCCCATCTGCTGACCGGGAAAGCCATGATCGTGGCCTATTCCCGGCCCATCGCTATGAAAATCTACAAGCGGATATTGGAACTCCGCCCGGCATGGAGGTCGAAGGTGGGTGTCGTCATGACCCAGGGCAACAACGACCCGGAGGAATGGCGGCAGATCATCGGCAACAAGGCGCACAAGGACGAGCTGGCCCGGAAGTTCAAGGACAACAGCTCCCCGATGAAAATTGCCATCGTGGTGGATATGTGGCTCACAGGGTTCGACGTGCCGTCTCTGGCGACTATGTACGTCTATAAGCCCATGGCTGGGCACAATCTCATGCAGGCTATCGCCCGCGTCAACCGGGTCTTCGGTGACAANGAGGGCGGNCTGGTGGTGGACTANGTGGGGATCGCCGCCGCGCTGAAGCAGGCCATGAACGATTACACCAGCCGCGATAAGATGAACTACGGAGAAACGGACATTGCCAAGGCGGCATATCCGAAGTTTTTGGAGAAACTGGCAGTCTGCCGGGATTTGTTCCATGGGTTTGATTATTCCGGCTTTGCGGAGGGAGACGATCTGTCAAAGGCGAGGACGATCACCGGCGGTGTGAACTTTATTTTGGGAAAGAATGTTGCCGAGCGGGATTTGCCGGAAAAAGAACGCACACAGTACGTTTTTGTGAAAGAAGCTCTGCTGCTGAAGCAGGCGTTGTCGTTATGCGGCAGTCTGGTGGATGTGGCGGCAAGGTTCGAGGCCGCCTATTTTGAGGCAGTCCGGACAATGGTAGTTCGTCTGACGATGGGCGGCAGTGGGAAGAAACTCACGCTGCCGGAGGTAAACGAGCGGATCAACGATCTTTTGAAGCACAGTATCAAAAGCGAGGGCGTTATCAATCTGTTTTCAGACGTTCATTCCTCGTTTTCTCTGTTTGACCCGAAGTTCTTGGAAGAAATCGCCAATATGAAAGAGAAAAATCTGGCGGTGGAATTGCTGAAAAAACTGATTGCCGAACAGGTAACAGTATACCGGCGAACAAATGTAGTGAAATCGGAAAAGTTCTCCGAAATCATCCAGAGCGCCATGAACCGCTACCTCAACGGGATGCTGACCAACGAGGAGGTCATTCAAGAGCTGTTGAAGCTGGCCAAGGACATGGCGGCGGCAAACGCGGAGGGGGAGGCGCTGGGGCTGAATAATGAGGAGCTGGCGTTTTATGACGCCCTGACCAAACCCCAGGCCATCAAAGATTTTTATGAGCACGAGGAACTGATTGCTATCACGAAAGAGCTGACGGATCTGCTCCGCAAAAACCGCACCATCGACTGGCAGAAAAAGGAGAGTGCCAGAGCGGGAATGCGGCGGCTGGTCAAACGGCTTCTGAAAAAGTACAAGTATCCGCCAGAGGGAATGGAGGATGCAGTACAGACGGTGATGAGTCAGTGTGAGATGTGGACGGATAACATTTGAGGAACCGGGATTTCTCATAAATTTAATTTGGTTGCAAAATGAATCCCTGGTTTAATTGGTCAGAGCAGTACAAAGATAATAATGTCCCCTAACTCTAAAAAGGCTTGGAGGAAAAAATGTCTAATCAGAACAAAGCTCTAAATATAACATGGAGTCAATTTGAAGCGTGTAATCCAGATACACGGTCAGCGTTTGAAAATATGTGCCGATTCTTATTCAACGCATTTTTCTTTGCCGGAAAAGGATTGTTTCACTCCGATCCAAACAATCCTGGTATCGAAATTGTTCCGATTTTCCACAAAGAGTCGGGAAAGATGATTAGTTTTCAAGCTAAGTACTTTAGTTCTGTTGATTATTCGCAAATCAAGCATTCCGCTGAAAAAGCAATTCAATACTATGCCGGAAAATTGGATGTTATATATTTATATTGCAATAAGGATTTAACTACATCGAGCAAGCCATATCAAGATATTTATAATTTGTTAGCTTCCAAGAATATTGCTTTAGTTCCTATCACTAATCATGCGATACTTGACCAAGTTTTAAGAAATGACACTGTATCATGGTATTATTTCGAGTATCATCACCTTACTTCAAAATGGTTTGAAGACCGTTTGCAGATGAGCTTGTCTGCATTAGGGCCAAGGTATAACGGAGATTTTAATGTCAGTACGGGCACTGAGAACAAATTAGATATTTTCCTTTGCAATAGCAGTGCAGTTGCTCAAATCAACAAGGCAAAAAGAGATGTTGTTGCACAGCTAAAAAATTCGCAGTATGAATATGCAGATTGTAAAGAAGTTTTGCAGAAAATAATTGGTGCAATTTTATCAATAGACGATGTTTCGCGAACAACAATTACGGACTGCTTGTCATGGTCTGAAACGCTCAAAGAACAATGCGCAGATGAGATTGCCCTGATTCGTGGCTTGATAACCGAAAAGAAAGAACTTTATAAAGCTACAGAGGCGGCTGATAACCATAAATTACGGAGTAATCTTTCCAAGGAGATCTACGGTTTAGAAAACTTGATAAGTATTCTGGATGACCTGGGTTTAGATGTGCTTGACCGTACTTTACTTCAAAGAAAAGTCCTTATTGTCAGCGGGGAAGCAGGTGTAGGAAAATCGCAGCTCTTAGCTAATGCTGCCGAGAAGCTCAATGAAGAGGGGCAGCACACCTTATTGATGCTGGGCAATAGCTTTTTAAGTACTGATCCTGTCGCTATTCAGATTACTCAACAATTAGAAGTTGATTTTGATTTCCAAGTTCTGCTGAATAAATTGGAGATGCTTGGAGCCCAAGGAAACTACAATGTTTGCTTACTGATTGATGCAATTAATGAAAGTCCAAATCGAGATATTTGGAAAATGGGATTGCCACCACTTATTGCCCAAATGAATAAATTTGAGCATTTGAAAGTTGTAATTTCAGTTCGCTCTGGTTATGAGCGACTGGTTTTTAATGATACTATCAGTGATGGAATTAAAGCGAAGAGAATTTCAAATATTATTCACCATGGATTTCGGGAGGAATCGGTAGAAGCTACCTTAGCATTTCTCAATTACTACGGCATTCCCTTTTTACCATCATATTTTTTACAAACAGAAATGACAAATCCGCTGTTTCTTACACTGTTTTGTAAATATTATACTGGTGAAGATTTCGATATGTTCACCTTGTTCGATCAGCTTATTAACCGGGCAGATGAGGAAGCACAAAGGGCAGTGAAAATCACGGATTATGTACCTATACTCCAGTATTTGGTTGAGGAATTGGCGGACATTCGACTAGCTAAAGAAAACTGGGATATTACTAAGTCAGAACTGTTTGAGCTTCGTTTTTGGGATAGGTTCGGTCTATCCTCACGCAAAATACAATTTGTAGCTGCATTAGAACGCTCTGGCTTTCTTAATAATGTTATTGTGTCTGGTGAAGAATCTTATTATTTAGGATATAACCTTTTGGAGGATTTTGTCTGTGCAAAGCAAATATTCAAGCGATATCCTGATAAATCTGCTTTGATTTCATATATTCAAAATGATCTGTTAAGAATAGAATCAGGCCAAATAAAGGGCTATTTTAACATTGATATTTTTATTGTAATTTGTAGTTTGTATGCTGAGCATTATCACGAAGAATGCTTCGCCACTATTTTCGATTTAATCACTGATGAAGATGATCAGTATGATGTTTTTGACCGCTATGTCAAATCATTTTTATGGAGAAAAGCATCTGCCATTAATAGTTCAGACTTTATCACATATGTTAATAAGTATGGTGCCACTAGGGACAGTGTTTTGCGAGTGTTCATTGAGAATAGTACAAAAGAAAATCATCCTTTGAATGCACTCTTTTTACACAGTATTTTGGAAAGCAAACCTATTGCAGAGCGAGACTATTTATGGACTACGTACATAAATGATCGGGCTAATGGAGAAGAACGACTATTTCAACTCATTACATACTTTGAAGAAGGCAATTTGTTGAATGGTTTGTCAAAATCGAACACCGAACTGCTTTTAGTCTTATTTACATGGCTTTTAACTTCTTCAAATCGTATTCTTCGCGACAAAGCATCTAAGGCATCTATTGAGTTATTAAAGAAGGACTTTTCTCTCTGTAAACCACTGCTACAACGATTTGAGGAAGTTGATGATCCATATGTACTCCAGAGGCTATTTGGAATCGTATTTGGCGCGTGTGTAAAGCGCATTGAACCTGCCATGAATACATATCGAGAGTTGGCTGAGTATGTATATAATTTCGTCTTCAATCAGGAAATTGTATATCCCGATATTCTGCTGCGCGATTATGCCAGGTTGATTCTTGAGCGATGGATGTATGAGTTTCCAACTGATTGCAACTTCATTAATATTGCCAAAATTAAGCCTCCATATCAATCTCCCCAAATCCCTCATGTTGAGGAACAAGAGTATTTTAATAAGGAAGCTGACCATAGTGGCTTCAGCTCTATTGATTTCTCAATGCGAATAAATCATTCGGAATGCCCAGGCATATATGGCGATTTTGGCAGATATACCTTCCAAGCAGCTCTAAACGATTTTGAAGCAATAGATATAGTCAACCTATACCATTATGCGATGCAATATATCCGAGATACACTTGGTTACTCAGATCAGTTGTTCGGGGATTACGATTGCTTTTTGGTTCGTCGCAGCTATAGTAGACATGAAAACAGAAAAACCGAACGTATAGGAAAGAAATATCAATGGATTGCATTTTATAATATTTTGGCAAGGGTATCTGATACTCATTTGCTAAAAGATTGGGAAGAGGCTCCGTATCCATACGAGGGAGCTTGGGAGCCTTATGTCCGTGATTTTGACCCTACGCTTAATATCTGTACCCTAAAACCAAATTCTCTGCCAGCCATACAGTATCCTCAATCAACAGAGGAGATATTTTTGCAAACAGAACCATTCCCCTCTGAGAAAAGCATTCAGGAATGGACGAAGCAACCAACAAGTTTTTTTGAAAATCTTCCTGACAAGCTGATATTAGAGGATTCAGATGGCATTTCATGGGTAAATCTCAATCTCTATGATAATTTTAAGTCCAAGAAATTTGAGAATAATGGTATAGGGTTTTCAAAAGGTTCCCAAGAAATCTGGTTAATGGCCCATGGTTACTTTGTAGACACAGAAACATTTGAGCTACTTAAAACGCAGTTTATTCCTGGCCTCTTTGACCAAAATTTTCCTCAAGGACTTGACGTATACCAACTGTTTAATCGTGAATATTCCTGGTCACCCGGTTATCCAAGTATTTTCCGGCCAAATCGCTTTGAGGGTGAAATCGAAATTGGCGAAAAGAAACTTATAAAAGAAATTGTGAATGTACCAGAATTTGTTGACACAGAACATGGAGATTTTGAACTTAAATTTACTGAACGAGAGATTGAAAGGCTGGTGCCTGAAAATGTGATTCGCGTGAAAGTTACACCGGCCTATTCAAATTTTCTATGGGAATCAGAATACGATGCGTCTCAGAAAGATACTACATCGTTTGATGTCCCATGTAAAGAAATCATTGACCATTTTCGTTTAGAGCAAAAGGAGTATGATGGTTACTATTTTAATCCAGCTGGAGAACTCGTTTGTTTTGATGCTTCTCTTTCCGGGATATGTGATGGATTGTTAATCAGAAAAGATTATCTTCAACAATTTCTGGCAGAAACAGGACTGAAATTGTTCTGGCTTGGAATGGGGGAAAAACAATTTTTTCAAGGGGATCTCAGTCAAAGCTGGCGGAAATGGGAAGGTTTTATCTATTTCGAGCAAGGTAAAATTTGTGGTAGTCTTGAATGTGAGAAAGATAGTTAAATATTGGTGAAAATACCCTTGACAAATCTCTTCTCAGTATCAATAATTGCTTAAATCTTTTAGACCCTACTCTTCTACTAAAAATGAGAAGATGAGTTGTTGAGCTTTAATTTATCAAAAAATATGATTTTATATCTACACACCCCAAACCCCATCCCATCTCTCACCATGATCGTCTCTGGGATCGTCCGCAGATATTTCTTGCTGAAACTGGTCCCTCCAAAGTAGGCGTCAAAATTTGCCACAGGCAGCACGACCCAATCGCTGTCCTCTGGCTTGTTGGCGATGTAGTAAGCAGCAAGTGTTTGTATGATCTCAAATGGTATCCCGCTTGGCGTTGTAGCTTGGATCCTTTCCAGTAGAGTAGAAGAAAGCTCCGGCCCTGCTTGCCGCAGCGAGCCGAGTTCCAGTGCATCAGCGATCACATCATCGAACCGCAGCGTCCACGCGCCTTTGGTCTGTGGAGAGAAAATGGAAACCTGATATTGCAGGACCTTTTTCCGCCATGCGGTGTCGAACTTTTTCTCAATAATTTCTGCCTTCTCCACTACGGTCTTGCGCACTTTATCTGGATTTTCTCGGATAAACCGTGCCACGGCGTGAACATGGCGGCAAAACCAGCCAGTACCGTCCTCATCCACCAGATCAGGAAACTCCTGCTGCAAGTCTCTAAAATCTGTCTTGAACTGCCACGTCTCCTTAGGCGCGGCAGTTTTTCTGTCTGGCACGCTGCACCAGGCGCACAGCGCTCGCCGGGCATAGTCAATGCGGCTGCGTGGGTTCTCTTGGAGAATCGGGCCATCCGCCCCATGAAATAAATACCCTCTGGCAAGGATCGTCAGCACACGGGCCAATCCCTCGAAATCCAGCAGTGTGTCAAAAGTAAAACGGCCCAAGTAGGTCGTATCATTTTTCCCGGATGCCGTATATATTACTGAGCCGGTATAATCCAGAAATTCCTGCCATTCATTCAGCATGGTCCACCTCCCGCCGCAGGACATTTTTCTCAATCTGGTCGATCAGAAGTTCCCACAGCAAATCACGCTTTCCAACCGCAACAACATACCGCACAGCCAAAGAAGGCCGCACAATCCCATCCAATAGCTTCCGGCACCTGACAGCCACCGTTTCCCGGTAATTGGCAAAAGGCTGGTCAATGAATGCCTGCATCATTGCTGTAAACGCGTGAGAATCTGTTGCCCGAAGCAAATGCTTCCTGTCCTGCGCCGAGTTTTCATCATCAATATCGCAGACCAGATCGCCCAGGACTCGGAAGCCGCCAAAACGGAAGTCGGAGAGCAAATCGTAATAAGCCGAAAATTCTGTCTCCGGAAGCTGTTCCAAAAGAAACCTCTCTCGCTCTGCCTCGTCCATGAAATGCCAGCACTGTTCCCGGACGGCCTGCCGCAGTGCGGTGATTCGCTCCGGTTCTAACTGTTGGAAGAGGGCATACAGTTCATCAGAATCGTAGATATCCTCTTGACCTCTGGCATAAAGGATGCGGTCGATATCAGATTTCCTTTGCTTGTCACGGATCGGTACACGGCTGGCACGGATGCGAGATAGACACGCTTCATAATCTCCCAGCAAAACAGAAACCGCAGTGAGGGTATCACGATCCAACCGTTCCTTCCAGTCTGGTGCTTGTGCAAAAGTAAATAACTCATTATCCGCTGCAGGTTTCGGTTTGATCTTTGGCGTGTTCTTTTTCAGCTGGTGCGCCAGATAAGGAAGACGTTCCACATTAGAATCCACTTGATTCCAGTCCACTGAGTCGAAAAATCTTTTGATCTGCTCTGCGTGGGTAGGCTCATACCATGCACGTCGGCTTTCAGCATCTTCTACCAAATTCTTGTACCGCAGAAAAGCACTGCGCTGAACCGTCCGTTTTCCCAGATACTGCTCCAGATCAGGGCGCACACCGCTCTTGGACGAGTCGATCTCCAGCCCGGTAAGAATAGCTAGTGCTTCTGTTTCCTCGCGCTGCTTCTGCCGCTCCTCTGCGTTCAGGTTTTCGTTGTAGGCAATGATACTGCGATCCAGTGCGGCATTGCAGATTTGTCCCACGCGGGAAGAAAAGGTATCCCGTACCACCTCAAAACGGGCATGCCAGTCGTTGGCGTCCCTCAGCTGAGGTGTCTCAGTAGGAATCATCAACAACGGAATATTGCTGTGATTGGAGAGATCAAACTCGTAGTTCCGCCGAACGCAGGCGTTCAGAATTGGATCGGCAATGGTCTTGATCATGTCCCCATCGTAGTCTGCGCCGCCCAATCGCTCAGAGGCCAGCATGTGAGAATCCACCATCACCACATCGGTGAGGTGACCTAAGTAATGATTGCGCAGACGATCTGTGCTTTGATAGAAAGCCAGCTGCAATTCCTCATTGCGTGCAATATGCGGATTACGCAGCAGCGTACAGACATCGCTGTGTTCATAGGTGGCGCCCGGCGCGAAAAAAGATTCTCCCGCAAAGTGGTCTGACGTGGATGCGGCAAAATAGGTGCTGTTCCTGCGTGTCCGCACACTTTGAGGAAGCAGTAACCCGGTCATAAATTCCAATAAATCCCCCGACAGATACCGGCTATCTCCTGCAACAATCAGACATCCTACAGCGTACTGCTTCAGGATGCTATCTGCCATGCTTTCCAGCTTCCGAGCATACACAGGTTCATGGATGAACAACGGGTTTTTCTTCAATACGCTGGCGAGGATGTACGCCTTGCTCTTGTGGAACAGGCTCCTTTTGTCCAGTGCTTCCAGGAAATAGTCCTGCCGGAATTGCTCATTGGCGCAGAAGTTGTAGTAGGCCAGCTCGGTTTCCTTGGTCAGCCATTGGCGGTCATCCTCCGCAGGGCTGCGTTTCCATCCGTCCGGTAAGTCACGGGGACGAAACTCATCCTCACGGATGGAGACTGTGGTCAGAAATTGGTAATTCAGTTCTGTGAAACGCTCCGGTTTCTCTTTGCTGACGTTCGTAACATAGAGCGCATGGTGATATTTCCGAAAAGCAGCCCAGTAATCTTCCCAGGTCATACCGCAGTCCCGCAGCCAGCCGAAGCCCTTGAACTGGCTCTTGGTCAAGATGATGTCCACATCCTGGACCCGATGAGTCACACCATAAATATCGGTGATGGTATCCGTTCCGGAGCACTTCAAAAAATCTTTGAAGTCTACCTGATGCAGCATCCCCTTGATGTAGGGCAGGCGAATCTGAAAAGAAGTATGGATGTGCTGACCACAGTAGGCGCGGTCCAGAGCAGCGGCGTACTCCTTGGAAATGATGCCCTCGCCGTCAAAGTTCAGGGTATCAATATTCATCCGTTTTTCTACCCGATGATACCGGCGGGGATTGCTTTGACTGCCATCATCCTCCACGGTAATCACAGGTACGTTGTGCTCTGTAGTGATAGGGTTGTCAATGACAATGACCCGATGCGGGTTATCGATCCCGATACCATCCACCCTTGTGCCGCTGGAGAGCATCAATCCATTATAGGCATAAAGTTTGCTCAACTGGCATTGATTGATCTCCATGTCCAGCATGATGCGCCGGCGCACGGCGTCATAAAAGTCCGCACGGATAAAGGACAACCGCGCCTGACGGCTCATACTGTTGGAACGCTCAAAGGCGAGATAGCGGTGTTCTCCTGAACCAAAGTCCAGACCAATGCCCTCCGGACGGAACATGGCTTCCGCCTTCTGCTGACGGAGAAGTTGATTCTTTCTCGTACCGCTTCGGTCAAAGATGCGTTCAAAGTCCATGTAGAAAATGATGTCCGACAGATCAGAAATGAGCTGACCAGCGCTGCGCTCCTGATACTCATTCCCGAATAATTCGCACATGATCTGGAAGAACAGAGCGTTGCTGTCCTGCTCATGGGATGCTGTCCAGATTTTGCATTTCTCCGTCGCGGTCCGGCCGAGATGAAACATATATTGCTCACCCTCTGCTACGGCATAGCTCATGACTGCTCTGGCTGATAATTCATAGATTCGGTATTTCGTCATCCGCTCACCTCCCGGATGATTTCATTATATCACGGAACCCTTCAAAAGCGATATGAACACTGCTCCCACTTTTGTGGGAGTTCTTTTTGTGTTCAGAATTTTTGAGGAGGTGTTTTTATGAACACACATACCGAACCCCTGCACACCATTGATGGCGCAACGCTGATGAGCTTGCCGCTGCAGCCGCCGAACTTTGTGGTGGATACGCTGCTCTCTCAAGGGTTGCATATCCTGGCGGGCTCTCCAAAAGTGGGAAAGTCTTGGTTAGCTTTGTGGCTGGCAGTCACGGTAGCGAAAGGCCAACCTGTCTGGAATTTATCGGCCCGACAGGGAACAACGCTCTATCTATGTCTGGAGGATTCTCAACTCCGTATCCAGAACCGGCTGTTTGAAATCACGGAGGACGCACCGCCCAGCGTCCACTTCTGCACGGACAGTCTCGTACTGGGTCAGGGGTTAGAGGAGCAGTTGGAAATCTTTCTCTCCGAACACAAGGACGCTGTGCTGGTCATCATTGACACACTGCAGATGATCCGCGGTACGAGTTATGACAACACTTATGCCAACGATTACCGTGATTTATCCGTGCTGAAGAAGATCGCTGACACCCACGGCGTAGCTATCCTGCTCATCCATCATCTGCGAAAAGAAAAAGCCGACGACGTGTTCAACCAGATCTCTGGTACCACCGCTATCAGTGGCGCAGTGGATTCCAGTTTCACGTTGGTGGAAGAGCGCCGGGGCAGCGGCCGGGCGAGACTTAGCTGCATTGGACGGGACATCGAGTACCGGGAGTTGGACCTCCAGCGCAACGACGAGAATGTATGGGAACTGGTTTCCGACAGCATTGAGTCCCCCATAAAACCGGAGGACCGGATCGTAGAACTTCTCTCTGAACTCATGGATTCCCGTGCAGAATTTACCGGCACTCCTACGGAGTTGTCGGAGAAGATCGACCCTGACGGCACAATCGGCATAACTCCCAAGAAAGCGGCACGGCTGATCCTGCAAAGCGTTGCAGCACTTGGGGAAGCGGGGATTATCCCTATTATCCGCCGCAGCAACGGGAAGCGGCTGATCCAGCTTCGCCGTGTCGATAGTGCCATCCGTCCGGGGTCCCAGAACCTCGACCCTTTCGGCACTGTCCGCCCCACAGAAGCCGCTGTGTGCGCCTTTCCGGCGGAGGCCGAGAAATGACCCGCCTGAGCGGGAAAAGGCCAACCTTGGCCCTCCTGTGGCTGCAAAAAGCGGATCGGGCTCCGGGACCGCGGAAAAATCCCTCCTTTGAGGAGGGAGCCAGCATCGCATTTGTCTGGACGTGGGCTTCCGCCCTCGCCCCGCCAAACGCCTTTTCCGGGCAGAAGCCCGGACCCACTTTAAAGAACGGAGGGCACAGATGGAAAAAGACACAACATTCAGTATCCGGATCTCTTCCGCCGATCTGGATACCATCAAGCGCAAGGCAAAGCACGCCCGGATGTCCCAGAGCGACTACGTTACCCGCTGCTGCTTGGGGCGGCAAGTGGTGGTCATTGAGGACTTGAAAGAGACTGCAAAGCAGCTGCGGAGCATCGGCAACAATCTGAACCGTCTGACCGTGCTTGCCAACATGGGGCGCGTTGATGCCGCCAACCTGGACAGCATGGCGCAGGAGTTGGCCGCCGTCAGTGCTGCATTGCGTGAGCTTCAGGAGCGCGGGAGGTGGCAGAAATAGCGATCATTCATTTTACCAATTATCCCAGGGGCCAGACCCGTTCCTGCATGTCGGCGGTCATGAAGTACACCATGCAAGAATCCAAAACGCTGTGGGAGGGTCAGCAGTTGGTGGCTGGTATCAACTGCCGCCCGGAGAGCGTCTATGATGATTTCCTCCGTACCAAGCTGCTCTATCACAAGGATGATGGCACATTGTTCTACCACATGGTACAGTCCTTCCCTGCGGGTGAAAATGTTGATCCGCGCGCAGCTCATGCCGCTGCGTTGAAGCTGGCGGAGTATTTTGAGGACCGCGAGGTGCTGGTCAGTACCCACATAGACCGTGACCATATCCACTCCCATTTTCTCATCAACAGTGTCAGCTTCGAGAATGGGAAAAAGTTGCATGTCAGTGAGCCGGAGCTGACAGAGCTGCGACAGCGTAACGATCAGGTGTGCATGGAGTTCGGCCTGCCCGTTTTCCAACCGCAGAAGAAAAAGCAGACCAAAGCTATGTCTGACGCAGAGTACCACGCCGCTGCCAAAGGGGATAGCTGGAAATTCCGTCTCATGAACACCATTGACGAGTGCATGAAGTACGCACATAACCGCCAGGAATTCATTGCGTTGATGCGGAGCGAAGGCTACGACGTTCGCTGGACGGACAGCAGGAAAAATATCACCTACACCACGCCTGGCGGAAACCGATGCCGGGATGACCGGCTGCACGACAGAAAATATTTGAAGGAGAACATGGAATATGAGTTCAGAATCCGAGAGGAAATTGTCACTGGAGGAGCTGCGGCAGATGAATATGCCCCAGCAGCTTCCGCCGGAGCAGTATCCTGCCGCAACGGATTGGCCGGAGCTGTCAGCGGCGTTGGGGGCCATAGGAGAACTCCTGGCGGAGCAGAATCTAACGCTGGAAGATCTGTCCAGACGTTCCTATCCTGGCCCGACTCCGAAGCAAATCACGGAACTGCTTCAGGAAATGAAAGCGATCTACAGATTGCTGGAACAGGCTGGGAAGAAGAAAGAGCGGCGCTTTTCGTTGCCCCGGTTCCAACTGCCGCAGCCCACATGGGTATGGCTGGCGGTTCCGGCAATCCTGCTGGGGTTGTGGGCGCTGTGGTACGGCTGGGCCGCGCTCTGGAACGGGTTGGCGACACTGCTCCCGTGAGGGACGCAACCACGACCCATGCGCACGGCGACAGCAAGACGCTCCGGGCAGAGCGCGAAAAGAAAATTGCTCACGGTCATAAGGAGGATGACCATGCAGACGAACCAACCTGGCAGCAGACTATGTGACGGTCTGCTGCTTTTTGATTCCCTGCGTCGCAGGGGAAAGGAGCCGCCTATCAAATTTTGTATAACGAAAGAAGAATCTGGAAACCATGTCAGGGAAAGGAGTGTCGTCCATGTCTGAAAAGAAACCTGCCGCCAATACACAGAAAAAGCAGGAGGCGGCACGAATCTGGTTGTCTTACTACAATCGAGTTCTCTACGAGAAGGGAATTATCACAGAGCGGGAGCGCAACCGGATGGAATTGAAGATCGACAAGTGGCAGATGCCTTCACAGATGCTTTGATATGGACAAGGGGATCACGAAAGTTTCGTGGTCCCCTTGCTTTATTTCATTCTCTGTGATATAGTCCATATAGAACATGATAAAACGAATCAAAGGAGGAAAACATGGACATCCATACGATCCGTCAAACCCTGCGGACCAAGCCCATCTATGACATTCCCCTGCGGGTCACTTTCTACGCACGGGTGTCCTCAGAAAGTGATGAGCAGCTTAANTCCCTGGGCAACCAGGTATCCTATTACGAGGAATTTATCCACAGGAATACGGCCTGGGAGTATGTGCAGGGCTATGTAGACGAGGGCCTGTCNGCNGCNACNACCAANAACCGNGAAGANTTCCACCGCATGTTGGAGGANGGCAAGGCNGGGCTGTTTGATCTGATCATCACGAAGGAGATCACCCGCTTTGCCAGAAATACCCTGGACTCNATNCTCTACACCCGNGAGCTNCTGGGCTCCGGGGTGGGGGTNTTCTTCCAGAACGACAANATCAACACCTTCGACGANGACAGCGANCTNCGTCTGACNATNATGTCNGGNATTGCCCAGGANGAGCTGCGGAAGATCTCAGGCCGTGTAAAATTCGGACATGCTCAGGCTATCAANAATGGNGTCGTCCTGGGCAACAGCCGCATTTTCGGNTATGTCAAGGACGGCGGACGGCTGGTCATTGACGAGAGCGAAGCCCCTATGGTGCGGGAACTGTTTGAACTCTACGCCACCGGTGAATACAGCATGAAACAGATCGAGACGCTGTTCTGGGACAAGGGCTACCGCAATCACAACGGCAAGAAGATCGCCCACACTACTATGTCCGGTATGATTTCCAATCCCAAGTACAAGGGCTACTATGTAGGCAACAAGGTCAAAGTCATCGACNTGTTCACCAAGAAGCAAAAATTCCTCCCGCCGGAGGAATGGGTAATGTTCAAGGATGAAACCGGCGAGATTGTTCCAGCTATCGTAGACGAGGACCTGTGGGACAAGGCCAATGCGGTCCTGAAAAAGCGCAGCGAGGACGTAAAGGGCCGCCAGGGCATCTGCAACCACGCCAATCTCCTGACCGGCAAACTCTACTGCACCCACTGCGGCGCGGCCTACTACCGCCGGGAATCCAAGGACAAGAATGGCAACAAAAACAGNAAATGGGTCTGCTCCGGCAAGATCAAGAACGGCGCGGATTCCTGCGCTTCGTTCCCTATCTACGAGGAGGAATTGAAGCCGCTCCTGTTCCAGGTNTTCAGTGANACNGANGCNGANGCCGANGCCNTGGTNGCNGAGTACGTTGAGATGTANAAATCCCTGGGTGACGGCAGCGGCATAGCNNCNCAGATNGANNCNCTCCGCCAGCAGATNGANTTNGCCCAGAAGAAGAAAAGCAAGCTCCTGGGCTACAACGCCGCAGGCCAGCTCTCNGACCGGGACTTCCTNTCCATGAACAAGGACTGCGACCGGGAGATCGACGCCGCCGAGCGGCAGATCTACGANCTGGAACAGCANCAGNTNTCCAAGGATGAGTTCCGGAANAAGATNGACACCATCCGCCATGTGCTGGANGNNGCNCGCCGGGACGCNGCCCAGGGGCTNATCAGCAAGGAATTTGTAGACAANTATATCGACAAGATCTTTGTCACNCCNGAGGAGGANGGNTCNCTNCGCCTGCAAATCAAGGTCCTCACCGGNGAATCCACCGANAAATACCTCCAGAATCTCAANCGTCGTNCGGGTCACACGTTCAAGAAGATGATCGAGTCCTACGAGAAGAACCTGTAAGATCTCTCTGCGGACGAAAAGCGGGCCGGGCATCTCGCCCGGCCCGCTTTTTACGTTTTCCCTCTGCACGTCCATTTATCCTTTGCTAAGAGCAAAAACCATCTTTTTCCCCATAAAACCGGNTTGAAAGCCCGCCCTTTGTTGCAGTCTGACCATTGACAGTCCGGCGGGGCGGTGCTATCCTGTTCTCGTGTTCACAGTGTGTTCACAATTGACGGACAAACTGCGTTTCCGCGTTTTCCGTCAGCAGAAAGGACTGATTTCAACATGAATTTTATCTTTGTTTCCCCCCAGTTTCCCCATACCTATTGGAATTTCTGTGACCGCCTGCGCCGCAANGGCGTAAACGTGCTGGGNATCGGCGACGCNCCCTATGACTCGCTGGAGGAGCCGCTCAAACGCGCCCTGACGGAGTATTACCGGGTGGACAATATGGAGGACTACNGCCAGATGTTCCGGGCGGTGGCCTTCTTCTCCTTTAAGTATGGNAAGATCGACTGGCTGGAATCCAATAACGAATATTGGCTGGAGCAGGACGCGCGTCTGCGCACCGACTTCCACATCACCACCGGCGCGGACGAGAAGGAGGCCGCCTCCTTCAAGAGCAAGTCCGGTATGAAGTCCTACTACGCCAAGGCCGGTGTGCCTACCGCCCGGTGCCATAAGATCAAGACACGGAAGGCGGCGGAGAAATTCCTGAAAGAGGTGGGCTATCCGGTGATCGTCAAGCCGGATATCGGCGTGGGCGCCAATGACACCTACCGTCTGGACAATGACCAGCAGCTCGATGAATTTTTCAACAACCTCCCCGCTGTGCCTTATGTGATGGAGGAGTTCATCACCGGCGACATCGTCTCCTACGACGCCATCACGGATTCCAGCATGGAGCCCCTGTTTGAGTCTATGAGCTGCTTCCCGCCGTCTATCGCGGACATTGTCAATGAGAACCGGGAGCTGACCTACTGTGTGGCTGCCCAGGTGCCGGAGGCGCTGGCCAGGCTGGGNCGGGCCACCGTCANGGCCTTCAAGGCCCGGAGCCGNTTCGTCCACCTGGAGTTTTTCTGCCTGACCAAGGACAAGCCCGGTCTGGGCAAGAAGGGGGANTACGTGGGCCTGGAGGTCAACATGCGTCCTGCCGGGGGTTATACGCCGGACATGATCAACTATGCCCACAGCACCGATGTGTACCAGGTNTGGGCGGANATGGTGACCTCTGACAGCCGGCAGCTGCCTCCCAGCGGCGCGGATCAATACTGCGTCTACGCCAGCCGCCGGGACGGCGTTCCCTACGTCCACACCCATGAGGAGATCCTGGCGCGGTACGGCGGTCAGATCGTCATGTGCGAGCGGATGCCGGACGCCATCGCNCCGGCCATGGGCAACCAGATGTACACCGCCAAGNCCCAGGACGGCGAGGCGGTCAGGGAATTTGTCCAGTTTGTCACCGANNGGNCAANGNCCCAATAAAGTTTNTNTAGGACGCGNTGNCCTANTCATATTGTGTGTGTTGATGATAAAAAGGAACCCACCTGCTGCGGCCCGATACCGCAGCAGGTGGGTTTCTTTTTCATAGTTTCAAGCAGTTAGAAAAAGATTCGATTGTGTACTGAGTTGTGTACGGTTATGCTCCTTGTATGGGAAAGTATCAGGTTGACATCTTCCCTATAAACTGGAGTTTACCGATATTTTTCCAATCTCAATAAACCCTCTTCATCTGGGACACAAATGCCGTCTTTATAATCATACCCCATCTTCCTATAAAAAGGCGTTCCCGTAATGGATGCAGGAATCTCAATTCTTTTGGCCCGCAAAAAAAATTCATCCCGTTCAAGTGTCTCAATGATTTTTCGTCCAATTCCTTTTCCCTGGTATTCCGGTAAAACAAAAATAGTGAACAGGCTGCTTTCATCTTTCTTGTCCCAGTAGGGGCCAATTGCCCCGCAGCCAACGATTTTTTGCTCATCACACACGACATAAAAGTGTGTCCATTTTGCACGCTCCAATATATTATGCGGCTGTAAAATCTTTACATCATTTTCAATGTACTCAGGAGAATAATCTTTTATATTCGTTGTTCTAAGAGTGGTTACAATCAACGCTGAAACCTCATCTGCATCTTCATCCTGAAATTTTCGTATATTCATAGAAATAACTCTCCTCTATATTCCAATTTGCCGTCCTGTGTGAAAGCAGATTGCTCGTGTACTTTTTGTGTACCAAACGTCACCAGGACCCATGAAAGCGTTGCATCGCAAGGGGGGCTGGCAGTTGATACCTTTAACTTTTAAGAAAAAGGATTACACCTTTTTCTCAAAATACAGGAAAGTCTCATCCTCCCCTGCGGGGCGCATACAGCTCTCCAGCATCTTTTTAGACGCTTCGTTCTCATGATAGCACTTTGCCACCAGACGGTACAGCCCCAGCGTGTAAAGACTCCACTCCGCCGCACGGCGGAAGGCTTCGGCCCCGTAGCCGTTCCCGGCGTACTCAGGCAGGATGCGGCATCCCAGTTCTGCGCCGCCCTTGTAGTCNAANTGGTANAGNACCGCTTCACCGATGAATTTTCCGTCCAGGCGGATGGCGAAATTTATNGCCTGCTTATTTTGAAAATCCTCGCGGGTGACGCTGAGGAAATAGTCCTCCGTCCACTCGCCCTTCAGGTCGTCGTGGTAGTCGTAGCCCCACCAGCGGTTACGCTCGTCGTCCAGGCAGAGGCGGTTGTACGCCTGCTTGTCCTCCTCGCGGATCNCGTCCAGGATCAGCCGCTCCGTTTTCAGCACGGGGATGGTCTCCAGGCCGGACAGCTCGTTCCGGATCTGGACGCTGACCTTGGCCCCCAGAAAGGCGGGAAGATATTGCAGTTTGCTGGTNCGCAGGCCCCGGTCTCCGGCGTCGTCCTCCCGGTTGATCCAGGTCAGGCCCTGGCTGTGGGCGGCGGCNAAGGACTGGACCATGAAGGGGTANACGCCCTCNTACTGCGGNANTCCNTTNTCNATGTGGCATACCAGGGTATCGCCGCAGATCTCTGCCAGGGCGATGGCGATGATCTTGCCGTCCACCTCCACNCAGCCGGTNTTTGCCCACTCCTGGCCCGTCTGTTCCATGATCCGCCGGGCGTAGCAGACTTCCATCTTCGCGTCGGCGTCCTCCTTNTTGAACGCCTTATGGAACTCATGCCAGAAATCTTCCACCGCGNTGTGGTCGGCGGGGGTCAGCTCCCGGTAAACCGCGTCAGGGTAGAGCTTATGAAACTTATTGATGTGGTTGCGCTGACCGGAGTAGTGGCGGCCGGCAAAGGTGGACAGGGCCTCGGCGTGGTAAAAGTAGTCCTGCCACAGGCGGTTGTTGTCCACGGTGGTATAGGGGTAGCGTCTCAGCAGGCGGTCCCGCTCCGTCTCCGGCACCACGCCGTAGGACGGTANCACACCGTTTTCCAGGCACCAGGNGTCGATGTCGTCCAGCGCAGCCTCCACGTCGCCCTCCTCCGGCAGNGGGATAGGGAAGTCAAACAGATCGCCGTGGCGGACGCTGTGGTTGAGTATCACCAGACAGCCGTTGGATTCCGCAAATTCCGGATGCCACTGGTCCNNCCACATCAGCTTCACGCCCAGGGAATATTCGCACAGGCGGTAGGTGCATTGGCTGTAGTATTTGCGCAGAAGGGGGGCGTGCTGTTCGTCGATGGGGGTGAATTGCAGCATAAAATATCTCGCTCTCTTTTTATTATTGGTATAGGGATTTGATNTGGTGGGAATATCTGTGGTCATCAGAGATGACGCATANGCCGCCGAGCTGGCTTAGTGAGCCGATCAGGGGAACGCCGTCCAGGGCGGTGCCTTGCAGCGTTTCCCGGACNGCCTGGGCGAATTTGTCCGCGTAGATGACCTTGATGTCCCGCCCAAAATAGGATTCAATTTTGTATGGAACGGGCTCTGTTATGCCGGTTTGGTTGTGCAGGGCGGCCACNGTGGCCTGGGCCGCCGCGAGGCGGTCCTCNCGCTCCTCCAGCGTTCTTGCGGTCAGGGGCGCGAGAACGGCGGCTTTGGTATCGCTGTCCAGGTCCAGATGGGCAAAGGCNGTGCCGAACCATTTGCTNTAGGGGGCGTAGACCTCNTTATAAAGGAAGCACAGACGCATCAGGCGTTCCACGATCCGGGCGCAGATCAGGATGGAACCTGCCTCGTCGCCGCAGAGGCCGCAGCGTTTCACGAACGCCTGCTCAGAGGCAATGATGTCCCAGTTGGAGGCGATCAGGTAGTTTTTGACNTCCCGGGGGTAATAGCGCAGGGGCGACAGCTTGTCCTTCATCCCCAGCTTGTCCACAAACAGCTTTCCTGATACCAGGGACAGCAGCCGGTGCTCNGAGAAGGCCAGCCAATCGAAAGCGGTCAGGTNTTCCAGGTCCGCCGTGCCCAGCTCCTCCGCCAGGAAGCTCTCCGGCGTTTGAATGAAAATGAGGGGATTCACCTTGCCGCTGTGGATGAGCTGGGGGTGCTGTACGCCGTTGTCGTTGGGGTCCGGTTCGGTGAAATTGACGCTGAAGCCCTTATATTCATAGGGAAGATTTTCAGAGAACATGCGGAAGACGGCTTCCTTTTGGGGCATGTCCTCCTGACGTAAAAACAGGTAGAAGCGGGGGCCCCACATGTGGTCCCGGGACATCTCGTCATCATAACCCAGAACGTCCGAGCCGTAGCCGATCAGACCCGCCGCATATGGCAGGTTGGGGAAATGGCGGTCCAGCAGGGGCTTGGCTTCGTCTAAGAAAAATCCCTCGCACAGGGGGAGGCCCTGGATGAAATTGCTCATTTGTTATTTCCTTTCATTTCGCTTCGATGTCCACAGAAAATCCGTTTCTGCTCCACAGCCACAGCGGGGTGTGGACGTCGATCGCGCACCGGTCTGTTCCGGCAAATACCTGGTCCCACAGCCCGCTTACCGTTTCACGGATATTGGGGCTGTTGATCTCCTCCGGTTTTATCAGGCCCAGTCTGGCGCTGGCCTGTAGAACGTGGGTGTCCGGGGCGACCGTTATATTGGAGCGGTCCGTAAACTGTGCGCCGGTATATTGCTCCATCACGTACAGCCAATAGTTCATGATCTTTGCCCCGGACAGATAGGGAAACATCTTTTTATGTTCGGTCATATACTGCTTGATATTGGCGACGGAATATCCGTGCGCCGCGAAAAAGGTTTTGACGCTCCCATCAAAACCCTGGAACGTCTCGCAGAGCCGCATCCAGATCTCGGGATGCCTGTTCGGCTGGACGGCTACCTTATATTTCAGCAGCCGCTCCCGCAGACAGTCCATACCCATATTCAGAACAGCCTGCGGAACAAATACATCGGATGTTTCCGCGTCAAGATAGGTCTTTTGGGCGGCCTCCCAGAGGCGGTATGAATTTCTTTGGTAATTCAGCGCCATGGGGAGGGTGAAATAGAGGAAGTTTTCCTCCGCGTCCCGGTCCAATCCCGGGTTTGCGTCCTCGGGCATGATCTCGCCGCCCAGAGCTCCCGACCGGTGCAGNTCGATCAGCCTTTCGGCTGCCGCCTGGACGCTTCGGATCTTTTCGGGGGTCAACGGCGCGGCCTTACTCATTTTTTCTCACCTTTCGCGGCTTCCACAATGTGTACATTCAAATGATTATAGGTCATCGTCACGCCGTCCTCGGCGAAGGCTTTGTATATCTCCTCCAGGGACTTGAAATGGGCGTCCCAGTAGTCCGGCGTTTTGGCCCAGAAGCGGACGTGGTACTCAATGGAGCTCTCCCCGTAGGCGGTCAGCACCACCTGGGGGGCGGGGTCCGGGAAGATGTTGGGAGTGCGGGAGAGGGCCTTGAGACAGGCCTGCCGGACGGCTTCCGGTTCGTCGCTGTAGGAGGCGGTGATGGTGTGNTCCGCNCGGCGGACGCCCCGGACGGTGTAGTTGACGATCTGNCCCGCCACCAGCTTGCTGTTGGGGAGCATGACCCGCTGGCCGCNGGGGGTGTCCAGCTTNGTGTGGGTCAGGGTGATNTCGGCCACTTCGCCGTCGCCCTCGCCGGTGGAGATGTAGTCCCCCAGGGTGAAGGGTTTGGAAAAGAGCAGCACCATCCCACTGGCCACGTTGCTGAGCACGTCCTGCACCGCCAGGGACACCGCCAGTCCGAACACGCTGATGACCGCGATGAGGCTGGTCACGTCCACGTCCAGACTGCCTGCCACGATGAGGGCTGTCAGCACGTAGCCCAGGGCCTTCATGCCCCGCAGGATGTAGTGCCTGACCCGGCTGTCCATGCTGGACCGGTTCAGCAGCTTGCCCGCTACGCCCAGCAAGAGCCGCATCACTAGCAGGCATACCAGGAGCAGCAGCAGGGCGGACAGCACGCTCTCCACCGTCAGCCGGCCCCATCCGGCCTTCATCCACTTCTCCAGAGCGGAGACGTCGCTTACATTTTCCAGTATCGTGGAGGCGTCCACGGGATTTTCCATAGTATCGGTTCCTTTCGTGAATAAAATGCCCGACAATGTACCAAGATATCTTATAAGATACCATATTTTCCATCAGTTGAGAAGGGCTATTTTCTTTTTGGAGAACCGTTAGAAAATTTTGCCAAAATACACATATAACATTGGGACTTTGCACAAAGATTCCAAAAAATGTAAAGTTGGGCTTTTCTTTTTTGTGCTTATCGTGTAGAATTATAAAATCCCCCTGACAGTGGGCAGCAACCCCGCTGCCGCTTTGGGCAGGAGGGAACGAAAGAGGAGGAGAAAAATGGACAAATTCTTTAAGGTCTCCGAGCGGGGCAGCAGTATCCGCACCGAGATCGTAGGCGGCGTGACGACGTTCTTCGCCATGGCCTACATCATCTTCGTCAACCCCGGTATGCTCTCGGCCACCGGCATGGACTACAACGGCGTCCTGCTGGCCACCTGCATCAGCGCGGCTATCGGCTGCCTGCTGACCGCCCTGCTGGCCAACGCGCCCTTCGCGCAGGCTCCCGGCATGGGCCTGAACGCTTTCTTCACGTACACCGTGTGCTTCGGCATGGGGTACACCTGGCAGGAAGCGCTGGCAATCGTGCTGCTGAGCGGTGCTCTGTTCCTGATCATCGCCGTCAGCCCCCTGCGCAGCAAGATCATTTCTTCCATCCCCGCATTCCTTAAGAGCGCCATCTCCGCCGGTATCGGCCTGTTCATCGCCTTCATCGGCATTCTGAACGTCAGTCTGGTGGGCTTCGGCGGCGGCGTGCCCGCCCTGCAGTTCGTGACTGAGGACGGCGTCAATACCGCCGGTATCCTGACCATCATCGGCCTGCTGATCACCGCCATCCTCATGGCCTACAAGGTGAAGGGCGCTATCGTCATCGGCATCCTTATCACCACCGTCATCGGCATCCCCATGGGCCAGACTACCATGCCCGAGGCCGTCACCCTGTCCGGCGTGTTCCAGTCCTTCGGCTCCGTGGTCTTCAAGATGGACTTCGGCGGCGTGTTTGCCAAGGGCATCCTGCCCCTCGTGACCGCCGTTATCAGCTTCGCGCTGGTTGACTGCTTCGACACCGTGGGCACCCTGATCGGCACCGCCAAGAACGCGGGCATGACCGACAAGCACGGCAATCTCCCCGGCGGCGACCGGGCCCTGATTGCCGACGCCATCGCTACCTGCTGCGGTGCCTGCCTGGGTACTTCCACCGTCACCACCTTCGTCGAGTCCTCCACCGGTATCTCCGAGGGCGCCCGCACCGGCCTGAGCTCCATCGTGGTCGGCGTGCTGTTCCTGCTGGCCTGCCTGCTGGCTCCCATTGCAGGGATCATCCCCTCCGCCGCTACCGCTCCCGCGCTGATTATTGTGGGCGTTCTGATGATCAAGGGCGCTACCGAGGTCAACTGGGGCGATTTCGAGGAGGCCTGCCCCGCCTTCCTGACCATTGCCATGATGCCCTTTGCCTACTCCATCTCCGATGGTATCGGTTTCGGATTCATCAGCTACAGCGTCATCAAGCTGGCTCGCGGCAAGGCCAAGGACGTGCCTGTGCTGGTGTATATCATCTCTGTGCTGTTCATCCTCAAGTATATCCTGACCAGCGTGTAAGCGCAAAGGGACAGCGTACCCGAGAAATAACAAGCAGGGCCTGCGTATGGGAGTTCCATGCGCAGGTCCTTTTTAGAAAGGCGGACCGACTGTGCTGTACAAATTTGAGACCTTTGATCAGATCGACCCCCGCAGGCTCATGGATATCTACCAGGAGAGCAATACAGAAAATCTCGACTATTTCTATCCCGACGCCCCGGATAAAATGGCGATGCTCCCGCAGCTGGAGCAGAATTTCCTCCATTTTGTCGAAACTGACTTTTTCTCCAAACCCGGCAATGCCTACTTTGTTCTGGAGGAGTCCGGCGTCTGGCGCAGCGCCCTCCGTGTTTACCGGATTAAGGAAGGGCTCTATTACATAGAGGCCCTGGAGACCCGCCCTGACTCCCGGCGGCGCGGCTGCGCTGCCCGCCTGCTGAACGGCGTTATAGCAGAGCTGCAAAGAGGCGGTCCCTTCCGGCTGTGCGACTGCGTGAACAAAAAGAATCTGCCGTCTTTGAAGACCCACCAGAAATGCGGATTCTCCATCGTATCCGATTCCGGCATGGACTACCGGCGCGGCGAGTCCAGGGACAAGAGCTACGGCATGGAGTATCGCTGGCAACAATAAAAGCAGACAATATATGCGAATCAACGGCCGACGGAAACTCCCGGGCGCTGTTTACCGCTTTAGCGGTAAATGTGCTTAAAAGCCGCGCGGTTTTGGGATGGTTCTATGGAGAAAATGTTTTGGGCGCGGCTTTTTGGAGGATTTCACGTCCTGCGGGACGCGACCAGAGACTCTGTCTCTGGACTCTGCCACCTTTGAAAAGGTGGACGAAACTTTTTATATAAAGGCCCCCGGTTCACACTTGAACCGGGGGCCTTCACGGTGACATTCGATTTAGGGCAGATAATTCAAAGGATTCTGACGTTCGCCATTGAGACGCACCTCAAAGTGGCAGTGGTTGCCGGTACTCCGGCCGGTGGAGCCCATCTCCGCGATGTGCTGTCCCTTGTAGACCTTATCACCCACACTGACCAGCAGACTGCTGTTGTGGCCGTAGTAAGTGACATACCCGTTCTGGTGGTCGATCTGTACCAGATAGCCGTACCCGCCGCTGTTCCATCCGGCATAGATCACGATACCGCCGTCCGCGGCCACGATATCCGTGCCGTAGGAGTTTGCGATATCCACGCCGCCGTGGAAGGAGGAACCGCCGAAAATGTTCCGGTAGCCAAACCGGGAGCTGATACTGCCGCTGGTGGGCCAGCGGAAGCTGCCGGTAGCCGCCCAGGAGGGACGTTCCAGCGTGCCGCGCGCCTGGATCTCCGTGACAGGCTCCTGGAAGATATCCCGGGAGACGATCTCGCGCTCTACCTCGGTCACGCACTCATAGGTGACCTTCGCCACGGTGTTGGACTTGCCGTACTCGCCCTTAGAGATGACCTTGGTGTCTCCCTCCCACATGGTGTTGTCGTCCACGTACTCCACCTCGTAGGGGATGTCCTCCTCATAATACTCCATCTGGGTGACCTTGACGGTCAGGTAGGGCACGGCGTTGCTGATGGTCAGCACGTCGCCGATCTGGAGCCGGTCGATGTCATAGCCGGGGTTCAGGGTCAGCAGCTCCTTGCTGGTCATGTTGTGATCCTCGGCGATGACGGACCAGCAGTCGCCGGATTTTACGGTGTAGGTGACTTCGCCGTCCTTCAGGCTGTTGAGGAGCAGGGCCACGTCCGCCAGGTTGGTGAACTCGTCCACCGGCAGATCGCACTCCAGAATATCCACGCCCTCCACAAAGTCGATGGAAATGGTGTTCTCGTTGCGGTAGTTGACGGCAACCTGCTCCAGAAGCTCCTCAAAAGCGCCCCTGGTCTGGGTAGCGCCCAGGAGCTCGCCGCCGATAAACAGCGCGTATCCGTGTTCCACTACCCGCACGGACTCGCTCAGAGCCTCCTCCAGATCGGACTCCTCCACCAATGCGCTGCGGAAGGTCAGCCCGGTGGTGTAGGATACCTGATCCAGCGTGTAGGTGCTGCCCAGGGCGCGGGAGATGGAGTCCTCCACCTGGCGCACGGCGTTCTGGGCCTCCTCCTCGCTGGCTACGGTGCCCAGCTCACGGCCCTCGAAGGTGACGGTGGTGGCGGTGGTATACAGCACCTGATAGGCGGCGTAGGCCGCCAGGAACAGCCCGGCGGTCAGGAAAACCGCCGACTGGATGAAACGGTGCTTGGGCGTCCGCGCCCGGAAGCGGGCGGACAGACGGGAGAAAAAGGACCGGATGCGGTACATCAGCCCGCCGGCCTTCTGCCTGAGCAGGGGCGTGCTGCCCCACAGGAGAAGCTGGAGTTGCCGGGTGGGGTTGCTGGATTCCGGGAAGCGCCGGCGGATGCGGTCGTCCAGGACCTGCCGGGGCCGCACCATCTGGAGAGGCTGTCCCTTTCCGGCCTTTTGGGCCTTGCCTTTATTATCCTTCTGGACCATTATAAAATCCTCCGATAGAGTTACAAAGCAGTGTAAAGGGTTACAAAATAGTTACAACCGCATTTTACCCTATTTTATCCACTTCGTCAAGCCCCTAGATACTGTGGTTCCAATGGGCGCATGAAACAAGAAGATCCTAAAGCCGGCTGGGATCTGTTGTATAGTGCTCCCCGCAATTGCCGGGGCGCAAGGCACACGGACGCCGCCGGCGCGGATAGGGAGGCTTGTCCGGGCATACATGCTGCGGCATTTTCTGCACAGAGCATTATGTACCCGGATGCCAGGATGGCGGCATCCGGTGGTGCTGCAAGGGGTTACAGCATCAGGTCACAGCAATCGAAGTCATTGTCAATATAGTGGGCAATGAACCGCGCTTTGAAGTTTCTGGCGTTGCAGATGGAGCACGGGGAACCGGAGACGTCCAGATCCTCCGGAAGGACGAATTTGATGTTGCGGACGTTCACGTCACGGCAGGTTTCCCTGGTATGGGCGGGAATTGTCATGGTTTTCAGACCGCGCTTATATTCGTTGCCCTCCTGATCCACCTCGGTGAGGAGGACCCCCAGGGCCACCCGCTTGCGGGGACAGACATTGCGCAGCCTGACATCCAGCTGGACGATGCGGCCCATGGATTCCATCCCCAGATCGCCGGCGTCGAAGTGTACGGAATCCTCGCAGCCGTCCACGGACAGCTCCACAGGCTTCGGGCAGTGCTCGGGCTGGACCACGATATCACAGTCCACATCCAGCTCCGGGGAGGGGAAGTTCACCACGTTGCCCTCCGTGTCGCTGTAGGTGATGGACTCGTTTACCTCCACCGTGCCGGAGCAGGGGCCAATATGCCTGACGGTAAATTCCAGCACCGCGCCCTCGCTCTGGCTCACGCCCAGCTCATCGATTTTCCACTGTACAGAGGTGTTGTCCAGCAGGCTGGCGGTCCCCTTGGTGGGCATGGACACGGACATGATCATGAAGCAGGGAGAGATCTTATCGGTGATCACGATGTTTGTGGCGCCGGGTTTGGAGATGTTTCTGGCCAGGTCGGCGAAGATCTCCTCCAGCTCAGCGTCATCCGGGGTGACGGCCACATAGGCGGAAGCGGGCTTGGAAGCCCAGTCCTCCAGGGCGGAGACGTCCACTCCGTCGCTGCCGGACAGGCCGATGGCATAGATGACCACTCCGGCCGCTCGGGCCGCTTCGGCAATGGGGCTGGGGTTGGGACCGGCGGTGGTATTGCCGTCCGTGAACATGACCATCACCTTGGCATTGGTGGAGGGAGGGGCCAGCAGAGCAGAAGCCTTGGTAAAGGCGTCGGCATGGTTGGTGTTTCCATCGGCGGACAGGGCGTCCACCGCCGCTTTCAGATCGTCAACGGAGGTGATCAGCTGGGTGTCCTGCACCGCCGTACTTGCAAAACTGACAATGCCGATGCGGCTGCCGGAGCCGATCTGGCCGTCCTGTGCGCCGCCGGTGGCCTCGCTGATAATGTCGATGAAGGCCTTGGCGCCGTTTTTCAGATTGGCCAGGGCGCTCCCCGCCATGCTGCCGGAGCGGTCCAGGATCAGGACAATGTCGGTGGGGTTGGTCACGATATCGGGGGCTGCGGTCAGGGAGAGCCTCACTTGGAAAGAACCGTTGCAGTTGATGCGCGCTGCGCTGAGTTCTTTGTTAGAATTGGTAATTCCCATAGTATAGATTCCTTTCTGAGCCGTATCTCTTGTGTGTGGGCTCAGTTCATTCTATGCCACTGGAGGACCATGTGATACAGTTTGGAAAAATCCGCCCTGCCGGTGGCGGCAGGGCGGATTTCCTTATGTATTATGTTGCTGCCGGATTTCAAAAGGCGTATTACAGCTTTGCTTTTCGTGCCTTTAGGCTGGGGTTTCCGGGGTGCCCTTTGCCATGGTGTTCAAAAACAAATTCCTGATGAAATCCTTCGGGTAATGTCCGAGTTCGGGCAGACGGTCCTTGCTGATGAATCCGCCGCCCATGGATGCGTGACCGCCTCCGTTCCCGATGTCTTTCAGTGCCTCGTGCAGGAGATCCCCGGCGTGAACGGCCGGATCTTCCGAGCGGACAGACAGCTTCACCCCGTCCTCCCGGAAGGAGAATACCACGGCAACCTCCACCTCGATCAGGGCAAGAATAAAGTCGGACAGGATGGCAATCAAAGCGTCCGGGCAGGGAAAGGGGATGCAGGAGAAGCCGGTCTTGTCGTAAAGCTCGATGCTCTCAATTGCCGCCCCGTAGGCTTTCAGGTCGGCAAACTCCATGTTGTTCCGCTCCAGGCCGGCCAGCTTCTCCTGGTCACAGAGCGGGAACAGAAATTCAAACATCCTGATATCCAGTTCCGTCACGCCGCGCGTGAACTGGAGCGTGTCCATTTTCAGGCCGTAGAGCAGCGCCGTTGCCACGTCGCTGTCGGGTGTTTTCCCCGACAGGGCGTAGTACTCCGCGATCAGCGTGGCACAGGCCCCGGTAATGCGGACGTCCTGATACTTGTATTCTATGGGGACAAAGGTGGGGTGGTGGTCGATGCAGGCGACTTCATCCCCTACGAAGTCCGTCACGTTTCCCGCGTGCTTCTGCGTATCCACGCAGATGATCCGGTCTGTTTCCTGCATATCCGATACCAGACACTCATATGGAAGCATCTGGATCTGGAATGCGTCCAGCATTTTGGAGGCGCTCAGCTTGTCGATCCTTCCGTCATAGCAGAGAACGGACTCCACACCGTATAGTTCAAGCAGCTTTTGCAATCCGAATACGGAGGCTATGGCATCCGGGTCAGGGAAGTTGTGCGTCTGGATATAGACGGTGTGCCCCTGGCAGAGCGCTACCAAATCGCTTAATTTGCTCATGGCTTAAATTTTCACTCCATTTCTGTTTTGATCGGGCCTCCCTGTCTGGAGGCCCATGCTTTCAAGTTTGCCTTTTACTTAATGTAGCATATAAATGAGAAGTTTTCAACAAATAGAGTCAAATCCTATTGAAATCAATTTTTGAACTATAGAGTTTCCAAGGGCGAGGAAATTCGATGTAGGGGCGCACAGTGTGCGCCCGCTGCTAAAAGGCTGCTGTGCGTATCGATAGAACGGGCGCACACTGTGCGCCCCTACAAGGGATTTTTCGTATCCGGGAATACTTCCAGTTCAAAAATTGATTTCTCTGCCAAATCCCCTGAGATTTTGCTGTCCCGCCATTGACAACCTGCCGGGGATAAGCTATGATAAAAAAGAAGCTACCCGAGCGACCCCGCGAAGACTTGGATAAAGGGAAAGGATGAAGTTTATGAGGTTTATCGTTAAACCAAAAGACGTAAGGCTGTTGGCCATTGTCGTGCTGAGCGTGCTGGCCGTGCTGAGCGTGGTTTTCTGCGTACTGACTATGGCCACGGACGTTTTCCTTCCGGAGCAGGAGTTCGCGTCCCTGATCCTGTACGAGGGACCGAAGCCCATTGCCACCTCGGAGGCCGTCGGGATGGAGGTGGACGGACACCCTCTGTTCGTCTACGAGACGGCGGTCAACAATACCCACAAATGGAAAAATGACTACAAGCCTTCTTTGTCCAAGGCGCCTGTCGCGTCCTTCGACTTTGAGGGTGCTCCGGTTACCATGAAAATCACGGTGTCCGATCCGGGCGAAGAGGGGCTGGGCGATGTGGTGGTGCGCCCCCTGGCCCGGGGGGTCAAGCCCCAGGTGGAGGGCAATGTCATCACCTTCCAGATCAGTGAGCCGGATATCTACACCGTGGAATACGGCGGAAACGCCATGACGGCTATGCACATCTTTGCCAACGCCATCGACCACGACGCCCCCACCGAAAGCACGGAAAACGTGCGCTACATCGGACCTGGGGCCTGGGACATCGAGACCATGCTGCTGGAGGACGACATGGAGGTCTATATCTCCGGCGGCGCGGTGGTCCGGGGAACCATGCTGGGCAGCAAGGTCAGCAACGTGAAGATCAGCGGCCACGGCTTTATCGACGGCTCCCACCACGACAGCTGGCTGCTCATGAATAACACCGCCTATGTGCCCCTCAACCTCAGCGACAGCCGGAATGTCTCCGTCAGCGGCATTGCCATGCTGGACCCCAACGCCTGGTGTGTAAACATCTATAATTGTGACGATGTGACCCTGGACGGCGTCAAGATCATCACCGCCCGGCCCAACGGCGACGGCATCACCATCCAGTCCAGCCGGAACATCAACGTTCTGCACAGCTTCGTCCGCTCCTGGGACGACAGCCTGGTGGTCAAGAACTACGCCAGCGAGAAGGGCACCGATTCCACCAACATCACCTTTGACGGATGTCAGGTCTGGACCGATCTGGCCCAGTCCATGGAGGTGGGGTATGAGACCAACAAGGGGGGCAAGGTCAAGCCCGTCATCCAGGACGTCACCTTCCAGAACATCACCGTGCTCCACAACTTCCACAAGCCGGTCATGAGCATCCACAACGCCGACGACTGCGCCGTGTCGGGCATCCGCTACCGCAACATCGTTGTGGAGGACGCCTCCATGGGCAAGGGCGACGGGGACCAGAACGCCCAGCTCATCGACATGACCATCGCACAGAGCAGCTGGTCCTCCACCACGAAGCGGGGCACCATCGACGACGTGAGCTTTGACGGGGTCTACGTGCTGGACGGCGACGACACCATCGACTTCATTGAGGGCAACTTCTGTCCCATCAACATTGACGGTTTTGACGGGGAGCACCTGTGCAGCAACATCACCGTGAATGATCTCTTCCTGAAGGGGGAGGCCGTGACGGACGCCAATGTGCTGGACAATCCCAGCACCACCATCGGCAAGAATACGGACAACATCCACTTTACCAATACCGGCACGCTGCCGGAGGAGCTGGCCGGGCTGACCGCGGCGGCGGACTGACGGGAAAGGGAGGCAGTACAATATGAATAACAAGACGAAAAATGTCGTTATAATAGTCCTGTGCGTAATCATTGCCGGTTCCTTGGGCCTGGGAGCCTATACCCTGTCTCAGGGGCAAAAGGCTTCCAATGAGCCGAACCCCAACGTGACGGTGGTGGCGGCACCGGAGCAGACGGACTTTGAACAGCACCCGGAGTGGGAGCTGCCGGAGCCGGAGGTCATCGACTACGGCGAAAACCTGGCCCTGAACAAGAAAGCCAAGCAGAGCGGCCAGACCCAGATCTACAACTGCAAGAACGCCTTTGACGGCAGCCGCTACACCTACTGGGAGGGCAAGGCCGACGAGTATCCCGGCGAGGTGACCGTGGATCTGGAGGCGGTCATGGACCTGGGCGGCGCCCAGATCATGCTCAGCCCTAACCAGATGTGGGGCGCGAGGACCCAGGAGGTGGAGATCCTGGTCAGCGGCGACAACGAGAACTTCACCACGGTCGTTCCCAGGACGGCGCTGGACTTCGATCCCCTGGAGAATGGCAACGCGGTCTATATCCCCTTTGAGGGTACGGGGCAGTACGTCCGCTTCTGCTTCTACTCCAACACCGGCGCGACCGCCGGTCAGGCGGCGGAGATCGAGGTCTACGGCCCCCAGGGATAAGATGCTGTAATATGGAGATCAGGCCCCCGGAAAGGCGCGCTATGCCCTTCCCGGGGGCCTGATGATACCCGCCGGAGGGCGGGACGCAAGGTGTCTGTGCAATTTGTATAAAAAGGTTGAAAATAATCTGTATAGGTTCACTATTTACAAAAAGGGGGTTCTGTAGTATTATTTAGTTGAACGATAAACCGACAGATCGAGTAAACAATTTTTGAAAAGCACAAGAATGTTTGTTTAGTTTATCGTTAAACTAAATCTGAAGAAAGTAGGTTCGATGAAAATGAAGAAGTTCCTTAGCATCGCTCTGGCGCTTGTCATGGTCCTCGGTATGCTGACGGCCTGCGGCAGCAACGACGACAAGACCAACGACACCCCCAGCACCCCCACCGATACCACCACCCCCGCTGACAACAACACCCCCGCGGAGCCCTCCAACGATGAGCCTGCCGCTGAGAGCGGCGTCATCACCCTGGGTATCTGGCCTGAGGACACCGAGACCGAGGCCATTGCCACGCACACCGATTACTATGTCCCCGCTTTCAACGCCAAGCACCCCGGCGTTGAGGCACAGCCCGCCTACTACAAATACGCTCCCGACACCTACGTCGCCATGGCTACCGCCGGCAACGCTCCCACCGTGTTCGAGTCCTGGTACACCGAGCCCGAGAAGCTGATCCGCAACGGCCTGGTCAAGGACATCACCGACGTTCTGAACGAGCGCGGCTGGGCTGACTCCATGAGCCCCGCCATCCGCGATCTGCTCAGCGACGACAACGGCCGCATCTACGGCGTGCCCCGTGACGCTTACTCCCTGGGCCTGATGATCAACGTCTCCCTGTTCGAGCAGGCTGGTCTGGTCAACGCTGACGGCAGCGTGAAGTACCCCACCACCTGGGAAGAAGTCTATGAGTACAGCAAGATCATCCGCGAGAAGACCGGCGAGGCTGGCTTCTGCATGCAGGCTTCCGACGGCGGCGGCGGCTGGCACTGGTCCAACATCGCCTGGAACTACGGCGCTGAGCTCGTCATTGCCAACGACGACGGTTCCTACACCTCCAACCTGAACACCTCCGAGGCCATTGCCGCTATGGAGTGGGTCCAGAAGATGGTTCAGGATAAGTGCGTGACCGATGATCCCACCCAGGAGAACTGGGGCACCGGTTTTGACCGCATCGGCACCAGCACCGCTGCTATGTACATCGCCGCCAACGACGCCGTTGACCAGCCCTCCTACCGCGGTATGAGCGCTGACGAGTTCTTCCTCGCTCCCATGCCCGCAGGCCCCGGCGGCCACTACACCCTGATGGGCGGCACTCCTTACTTCTTCTCCCCCGACGCCACTGACGACGAGGTCCGCTGGGCTCTGGATTACCTGGAGATCATGGGCAAGTCCCCCGAGGTGTCTGACGACGCCCGCCAGGGCTGGATCGCCGACGCTGAATACCGTGTTGGCGCCAACATCCCCGTTATCCCCACCTTCCCCGCCTGGACCGGCGCTGTTGTTGAGGAGAACGCCAAGATCGTCGAGGAGTACAGCAACGTTGATATGAACCTGTGGAACGACTACTTCGACTTCTCCAAGCAGGAGGGCGCTCTGAAGACTGAGGAGCCCGGCGACACCCAGACCATGTACACCATCCTCAACGGCGTCCTGCAGGCCATCTGCGCCGATCCCGCCGGTGTGGACATCCCCGCTCTGATGGAGCAGGCCAATGCTGATTACCAGACCGTTCTGGACGCGATGTGATCAGTTGAGAAAGAGACGCATTAAGTGAACGATCCAAGGGGCCGCCGCGAATGCGGCGGCCCCTCTCCCCCTATATATCTCAGAAAAGATGCCGCACATCTTTTCTGAGGAGAAACGACCGGCCCGGAATACCTGTAGAGGGCTTTTTGATACCATTCCCCGATAAGAAGCGCAGTATTGTTACCGTGCGGAAATCTTGGAGTCGCGACAGACGAAAGAGCGATATTAAAGTTCTTTTTGATACTTTTTCTTTCAAGAAAAAGTATGGAAAATGAAATTTGAGAATTGAGAGGTGCGGAATGAAAAGAAAAACCGACCAATCGCCCCGGTTAGGCCAACACGGGAAGATCCGGAAGGATCTGGTCGCGTGGGTGCTGATGGCGCCCAGCCTGATCCTGTTCGCCTTCTTCGTGTGGGTCCCGCTGTTGGACACCGTGCGGATGTCCTTCTACTCGGTCAAGGGAACCACGCTGGTCGACTTCGTCGGCCTGGAGAACTACAAGAAGCTGTTGATCCAGCCGGCCTATCAGATCGCCTGGGGCAACACGGTGAAGTATACCATCTGCTCCCTGCTGGTGGGACTGTGCGTCCCGGTCATTATTGCCGCCCTGATCACGGAGGCGGCCCATTTCCGGGGCTTTTTCCGCATCGCTACCTATTACCCCAACGTCATCCCCTCCATTGCGGCGGTGATGATCTTCACCTTCTTCTTCGGCACCGGCAGCAGCGGCGTGCTGAACATCCTGCTGGCCAAGATCGGCGTGGGGCCGGTGAACTTCCTGACGGATGAAAAATGGGTCATCTTCTGGATCGTGGTGGCCATGACGTGGAAGGCGGCGGGCAGTACGGCGCTGGTCTATATGTCCAGCATATCCGGCATCTCCCCCGAGCTCTATGAGGCGGCCACCATCGACGGCGCGAAGCCCATTCAGCGGTTTTTCTCCATCACCATCCCCACGATCCTGCGCACCGGGAAGACCATGCTGATCCTCCAGATCCTGGCCGTGTTCCAGATCCTGTACGAACCCATGATGATGACCAGCGGCGGACCCAACAACGCCAGTATCTCCATCATGGAGCTGGTCTACGAGCTGGCATTCACCCAGATGAAGATGTCTCAGGCCGCCGCCCTGTCCGTGGAGGTCTGCGTCGTCCTGATCTTCCTGACGGTCATCTATTTCGCTGTCACCAAGAGCGCGGACAAGGACTAAGGAGGGAATGTAATGGGATTTTTTAAGAAATACGCGAGAAAAGAGGATGGCGTCATCCGCTTCTACGACCTGAAGTCCGGCCCGACCCGGATCTGGGCCGTCCTGATTTTTATCGCCTGTATCGCCATGGCGGTGATCGCCCTGTACCCCGTGTTCTGGCTGATCTGCAGCTCCCTGAAGGATCTGAAGGAGTTCATGAGCACCACCCAGGTCATTCCCAAGAACGCCGACTGGGAGGGCTGGGTGGATACCTGGAACAGCTTCGGCTTTACCAAGTACTACATCAACTCCGGCATTGCCGTGGCGGGCGGCGTGGTCTGCGCCGTGTTCTTCAACGGCCTGATGGCCTACGTGCTGGCCATCCTGAAGCCCCGGGGATATAAGATCGTCTTCGCCCTGGTCATGTGGTGCCTGCTGATCCCCCCGACCACCAGCTTTGTGGCCCTGTTTGTGAACATCAAGAATATCGGCCTCACCAAGAGCTTTGTCCCTCTGTGGCTGTCCATGGGCGCTAACGCCTACTGGGTGGTGCTGTTCAAGAACTTCTTTGAGGGCCTGCCCAAGGACTACATCGACGCGGCCCGACTGGACGGCTGCGGCAGCCTCCAGATCTTCACCCGCATCGTGCTGCCCCTGTCCCGGTCCATCATCGTGGTGGTGGCCATCTTCGCCGTGACTGCGGCGTGGAGCGACTTCCTGATGCCCTACCTGCTCCTCAATGGCAGCGGCAAGGAGACCGTCATGGTGAAGCTGTATTCCTTCAATACCTCTATCAAGACCAACCAGTTGGATATCATCCGTGCCGTGCTGTACTCGATCATTCCGCCCACCATTATCTTCACCGTGTTCCAGAAGCAGATCATGGGCGGCGTCATGGACGGAGGAATCAAAGGATAAGTTATGGGAAAATTTGCTGATCGCTATTTTCAGATCCACCCCTGGGTGGTGGAGGAGGCGGGATTTGATCCCGCCCACGCCGAGGTGAGTGAGTCTGTCTTCTCTCTGGGCAACGAGTATACCGGCCTGCGGGGCTATTTTGACGAGGGCTTTTCCGGCACCAGCCTCCAGGGCAGCTACCTCAACGGCATCTATGAGCGCCGGATGCTGCCCCCCTCCGCCTATAAAGGGATGCTGCCCTACACGGAGTTCATGGTGAACACTGTGGACTGGGTCTATACCCGGATCACCTGCAACGGGCAGAAGCTGGATCTCGGTCAGGTCTCCTTCTCCGATTTCCGCCGGGTGCTGGATCTGCGCACCGGCCTGCTGAGCCGGGAATTTGTGTGGAATGTAGACGGGGAAACCAGCGTCAAATTGTCCTTCGAGCGCTTTACCTCCATGGAGGAGGAGCAGTTTGTGGGGCAGAAGGTTCAGATTCAGACCATTTCCGGCGAGGCGGACCTCTCCATCCGCGCGGGGCTGGATTTCTCCCGCATCCACACCACTTTGAAAAAATCCGCCTTCCGGGCGGATTCCAGGAGTGCCGATGGCGTGTCCTGTGAGATCCAGGCCACCACGGAGAATACGAAACAGACCGTTTACGCCGCCGCCTTCTTCCGGGGGTTGACGGGTGTACCGGCTGACGCCGGGGAGGCGGTTGCCGCCAACGATTTCCAGGTGGTGCTGGGAGCCGGAGAGACCTGCGCCCTGGAGCGTGTGGTGACCCTGGTCTGCGCCCGGAATCAGGATGAGCAGACCACCCTCGCCTCCCGCGCGGGCGCCAACAAGGCGGCGCTGCCTCAGCATGACTACGAGGTCATGAAGCGGGAGAGCGCCGCCTGGTGGGAGCGCCAGTGGGCGGTCTCCGACATCGAGATCGGCGGCGACGAGGCCAACCAGCAGGGCATCCGCTTCTGCATTTTCCAGCTGCACCAGACCCTGCACACCGCCAAGTACGGTGCGGTGTTTGGCGCGAAGGGGCTGACCGGGGAAGCATATAACGGGAACACCTTCTGGGACAGCGAGGTGTGCTGTCTGCCTTTCTACCTGTTCAACAACCCCGACGCGGCCAAGAGCTTCCTGAAATTTCGGTACAACACCCTGCCGGAGGCCATTGAGCGGGGCGCGGCCCTGGACTGCAAGGGGGCGTTCTATCCCATTGCTACCATCAGCGGCAGGGAGTGCTGCGACCTGTGGCAGCACGCCAGCTTGCAGCTCCAGGCTTCCACCGGCGTGGTCTACGGCTTGTGGAATTACGTCCATCAGACCGGGGATAAGGACTTCCTCTATGAGTACGGCGTTCCCATGCTGATCGCGGTCAGCCGGATGCTGGTCAGCCGGGGGGATTTTGATCCCGTCACCGGCCAGTACGGCTACTACTGCGTCATGGGCCCGGATGAGTTCCAGATGATGGTCCATCACAACGCCTACACCAACTTCATGGGCAAAAAGACCCTGGAGTTTACGCTGGAGACTCTGACTCAGATGGCCAAGGACCGGCCCGACGCCTACGGTAAGCTGGATCTGGCGGACGGCGAGCTGGCCGACTGGAAAGAGAAGGCGGAGAAGATGTACATCCCCTACGACGAGGGGACCAAGCTCTTTGAGCAGCACATGGGGTACTTCCATCTGCCCAGGAAGGACGTCGCCTCTATCCCCGTGGAGGAGTTCCCGCTGTACTCCCACTGGTCCTATGAGCGGATCTACCGCAACGACATGGTCAAGCAGCCGGATGTGCTGATGATTTTCCTGCTGTATGGCTCCGACTTCACCAAGGAGCAGCTGGCGGCAAACTACGACTTTTATGAGCCCCGGTGCATCCACGAGAGCAGCCTGTCCCCCTCCATCCATTCGATCCTTGCCTGCCGCCTGGGGCGGATGGAGAAGGCGGAGGACTACTTCGGCTTCGCTACCCGGATGGATCTGGACGACTATAACCGCAACACCCGTGAGGGCCTGCACACCACTTCCATTGCCGGTGCGTGGATGAACATTGTCTACGGCTTCGGCGGCCTGCGCAGCGACAGCGATATCCTGGCGCTGGCACCCAGCATCCCNGCCAGCTGGGATAAATACGCCTTCTCCCTGCGCAGCGGGGACAGCGTTCTGCGTGTNCAGGTGGAGCAGAGCGGCGTGACCCTCTCCTGCGTGGAGGGNGAAANCGTCCAGCTGTATCTCTACGGCAAGAACNTCACCGCNACGAAGGAACCCGCCTGNTACGCCCTGGGCGGGGAGGTGTNAGNATGGCGTGGAGCATTGAACAGACCAGCCCNGCCCCGGAGCTGATCGCCGACAACGGCAACCGCTTCCTGGTNGGCAACGGCTATATGGGCGTGCGCGGCACNCTGGACGAGCACGGCAGGGAGGAGCTGGCCGCTGTCAATCTGGCGGGCATCTATGACCGGGTGGGCGANGGCTGGCGGGANCCGCTGAANGCCCCNAATCCGNTGCANACGCNGCTGAATGTGGCNGGGGAGTTCCTCNCGGCGGNGACGGCCCGGTCCCATGTCCAGCGNNTGGATTTCCGCNTGGGNGTTGCNTCNCGGGAGACGGTATGGGATACGCCTGACGGACAGGTGACGGTGGAGAGCAGCCGGATCGTCCACATGGCACAGNCCCANATCNTGGCCTCCCGCTACACCGTGAGNGTGGACCGGCCCATGGAAGTGNCTCTCCTCGCGGACATCGACAGAGATATCTGGGAGATTTACGGCCCCCATTACGAAAACATCCAATTCCAGCAGGAGGGGGATACCCTCCTCTGCCTGGCNAAGGTTCAGAACGATAAAGANTACGTGGCCGTGGGACGGCGCTGTACGCTCTCCTGTGAGGNGGAGNGGACGGCGGGGGAGGGNTCCTTTACCTACCGCCTGACCCTTCAGCCCGGCCAGCCGGTCACTCTGACCAGCGTCTGCGCGGTTTACACCACCNATGACACACCCCAGCCTCTGGAGGCGGTTCGCTCGGAGCTGGCGAAAGCCGGAACCTGGGAGGAGCTGCTTTCGTCCCACGAGAACGCCTGGCAGGCTATCTGGGAAAAAGGCGCGGTGGAGATCGAGGGCGATCAGGAGGCCCAGGATCAGGTCAACTACTCCCTCTACCACCTCAATTCCATCGCCCCCCGNCACCNGGACGATCTGTCCATCCCCGCNNGGGGCCTCTCCGGACAGACCTATAAGGGGGCCATTTTCTGGGACAGTGAGATGTTCATTCTGGACTACTTCCTGTATACCCAGCCCCAGGTGGCACGGTCCATGGTGCGCTACCGNATCGAGACTNTGCCCGGGGCCNTGGAGAAGGCCAGAGCCTATGGCTGGCAGGGNGCNTTCTACGCNTGGGAGAGTCAGGAGGGCGGCTTTGACGCCTGCTCNGACTANAANGTGACGGATGTGTTCACCAAGCGTCCCATGCGGACCTTCTTCCGGGATAAGCAGGTCCATATCTCCTCCGCCGTGGCNCGGGCGGTGATGCTCTATACNNTCACCACCGGGGACAACAGCCTGCTGGTCCAGGGCGGCGCGAGGACGGTGCTGGAGTGCGCACGGTTCTATTACTCCCTGCTGATCCGCCGCTCCACCAGCGACTGNTGGGAAATTCTGGATGTGATCGGCCCGGATGAGTACCACGAGCGGGTCAACAACAACGCCTATACCAACCGCATGGCCCGGGAGACCTTTCGCTGGGCGGTNCAGNCGGCGGAGCTCTTGCGGGAGACCGACGCGGCGGCCTACGATGCTTTCTGCCGGGAGACGGANGCGGAGACCCTTCTGCCCCGGTTTGCCCAGGCGGCGGAGAAGCTGTANGTNCCCCAGCCGGGGGAGGACGGCGTTATNGCTCAGTTTGACGGNTACTTCGANCTGGAGGANACNACNCCGNANGAGGTGCGCAAGCGCCTNNTGGACCCGAAGGAGTACTGGGGCGGCGCTTACGGCGTGGCCTCCCACACCCAGGTCCTCAAGCAGGCCGACGTGGTCACCATGCTGGAGATGTTCCACCGGGACTACTCCAGCGAGGTGATGGAGAAAAACTGGGCCTACTACGAGCCGCGCACGGAGCACGGNTCCTCNCTGAGCGCGTGTATGTACGCCCTGCTGGCCTGCCGGTTCGGNCGGGCCGATCTGGCCTACCCCTTCTTCCTCAAGTCNGCCCAGGCGGACTGGGTGGGCGGCGGAAAGCAGTGGGCCGGTCTGGTCTACATCGGCGGCACCCACCCGGCGGCNGCCGGCGGGGCCTGGAAGGTGCTGGCCGAGGGNTTNGCCGGGCTGGATTGCNGCGGCGATGAGCCCGTGGTGCGCCCCTGNCTGCCGGAGGGCTGGAAGCGGCTGAAATTCCACTTCTGCTGCCGGGACCGCTGGTATCTGGCGGATCTGACGCANANNGAGGGGAGNGTCATCCCCCTGGAGAATCTATAAGGAGANCNTCTTATGCACTATGAAGGNGTTATTTTTGACCTGGCAGAAGGAGAACCTGTTCTATGAAATANGAAGGTGTCATTTTTGATCTGGACGGTGTGATCTGCTTCACGGATCACTACCACTACCTTGCCTGGAAGGCCCTGGCGGACTCCATCGGCGTGCCCTTTGACGAGGGCAAGAACGACCGNCTCCGGGGCGTNTCCCGGATGGCCAGCCTGGAGATCGTACTGGAGGAGTACCAAGGGCCCGCCCTCAGCGACGCGGACAAGGAGAAAATGGCGACAGAGAAGAACGATCTGTACCGTAAGTACCTCCAGTCCATGTCCCCGGCGGACCTGTCCGACGAGGTGAGGACCACACTGGACGCCCTGCGCTCTATGGGCCTGAAGCTGGCTATCGGCTCTTCCAGTAAGAACACCCCGCTGATCCTGGAGCGGATCGGCCTGGGCGGCTNCTTTGACGCGGTGTCCGACGGCAACAACATCACCCGCTCCAAGCCGGACCCCCAGGTGTTCGTCATGGCGGCGGANATGCTGGGCCTGCCGGTGGAGAAGTGNCTGGTGGTGGAGGACGCCGAGGCCGGTATCCAGGCCGCCCGCGCCGGNGGCTTNGANAGNGCGGGCATTGGGCCCGCNGCCCAGTGCGGTCTGGCAACNTACGCTATGGANGGCTTCCGGGATNTGGTGGGCATCTGCTCCTGAGGCGGAAAAATTTCTGCTTTACAAATACCCGCCCGGATGCTATAATAGGCANACAACAAAATAGAGAGNCAGCTGCTGCCGCGCCTGCGGNAACATGGAATGGGGTGAGAAGCCCCGCGAGTCGGTCACTGTGATGCCTTTTCCGGGTGATTGGGATAAGTCAGATACATGGGCAGNTTGGCGATTCTTCCGCCGAAACCGGAACAATGNTTGATCTGTTTTCGGCCTCANCGCGTCCGCGGTGAGGCCGTGTGCGTCCCGCGGTTTTGGCTGCGGGNCGCATTTCATTTATTTGTGTTTCCACCGGCGCCGATGGGGCGGCGCCGGGAAACAATAGATTCTCTCTCCATTTGATATCGGCTCTATGAAAATCAAGAGGGGCGTCCNGGTCTCAAGACCGCCTGGACGCCCCCTTGGTTATTATTGCTTTTTGTACCGTATCAGCTGTACGCCTTACAGCAGATGGATCTGCCCCAGCAGGGGGACTTCCTTCTCCACGCCCCGGATGGCATCCACGATGCCGATGAACCAGCACAGTGCGCAGAGGATGCCCACCACGATGCGCACCAGCCACCCGAACATGGGAATCCACCCGGCGGCTATGCCGATGANGGTGGCCGCCAGCCAGATCACCAGGGACTGGTTGAGGTGGAACCGGCTGGCGTACCGGTCGCCCAGCAGAAAGGCGATCAGCAGTCCCGGCCAGGAGAGGTAGGCAACAATATCTGTTATTTGCTTATTCATAATTTTTGTATCCTCTTACNTTATAATCTTCGGTGNAATACTTCTTCTCTCAGGAAAAANCATCACTGCTGCCGCAGGGTGATGTCGCCGCTGACGCTGGACATGCGGAAGGTCCGTCCGCCGCCGTCCAGATAGATGGCCTCGCCGGAGCGCTTGCCGATGGGCCCNACCAGGGGGAAGTCGCTGTCCAGCTCGCCGGAGACGGTGCTGAACTGGAGGGTGAAGCCCTCGCCGCTGGGCATGNNNACCTCGCAGTCCCCGGANTTGGAGTTCATGTCCAGCTTCTCCGGNACCTGCTGGAGGTCCGCGTCAATGTCGCCGCTGGCNGTGTTGCAGCACAGCTCCCGGGCGCTGCCCTCCAGCTCGACCTCGCCGCTGGCAGTGCTGGCNCGCACCGCGTCAAAGCAGCCGGTGAGCTGGATGTCGCCGCTGGCGCTCTCCGCCCGGACGGTGCGTCCGCGCAGNCCGCCTGTGTCCAGATCGCCGCTNGCGGAGCGGAAGATCAGCTCCTGGAATTCCACGTCGTTGAGCTGCGCGTCGCCGCTGGCGGTCTTGATGGACAGCTGCCCGATCTCCAGGCCCNCGTCCACATCCACGTCGCCGCTGCCGGTGGAGATCTGGATGAAATCCCAGAACCGNCGGGGCAGNGTCAGACGCACGTCCGCCGAGGCCAGGCCCCGCAGGAAGAAGAAAGAGGAGGTGGCGGTGTTCCCCTGNCGGATGGACAGCACGCCGTCGTCGCTGACCCGGGTNTCCAGGTTATCCACGTCGCCGTCCAGGATGATGTCGCCGTCGGGATCGCCGTCCAGCTGGATNTTCACGTCGCCGTTGACCTGGATGTCGATGCCCTTGAAGTCCCGGGAGGGGAAGGCGGTGCCCTCTACCCGGCGGACCTTGCTGTTCTCACAGAAGAAGCCGCCCCGGNTCTTGTTGTAGCCNAGGGAGAAGGACCAGCCCTTGTCCTGGGACTCAGGNGCNTCGGCTGNNTCCGNCGNGTNNGGGTCCTCCGGCGTCTCNGGCGCTNTNTCAGGCGTCNTCGTCGCCNTCGAAGCGGACGTACACCTTGCCCTTGAAGCCGTCGGGGTATTTCTCCTTCAGCTTCTGCTCCACATCCTTGAGGATGACCTTGGCCTGATCCACCGCGTCCTTGGTCTGGCTCACCGTCTCCCGGACGATGTCNTCCACGCCGTGGAGCAGCTCGCTGGCNAAGTCCTTGCCGCCCTCCTGCCGGGGGAGCTCCCCNTCGGGGCCCAGGCTGTCCAGATAGGCCAGCAGCTCGTCCACGTTGCCCAGATCCTCCAGCGCCTTGTCATAGGCCTCGNGCTCATCCATGCCCCCGGCAACCAGGTCCTGCCAGCGGCTGTAGAGATTTTCGCTCAGTTCCTCAATGAGCTCCACNTTGGCGTCGCTGTCGGCGGCGGCGGAGAGGCGGCCCGTCACCGCAATTACAAATTTTGTTCTCATGATCAGTCCTCCTCCAAAGAAATCAGGGCGTCCAGCAGAGCCCTTGTGNTNTTCCATTCCCGGCTGTTTTCCTCCCAGCGCTGCCGGCCCTCGTCGGTGATCGAGTAGTAGCGCCGCCGGGCGCCGGGGCCGTCCTCGCCCCAGTAGGAGGAGATCAGGCCCGCGCTCTCCAGACGCTTGAAGGCGGTGTAGAGCGTGGCTTCCTTGAAGCCGTACTCNCCTCCCGTCCGCTNTTGNATGTTCTTATTGATNTCGTAACCGTAGTTGTCCCCNCGCATCAGCTGGGTCAGGATAATGGTCTCCGTGTGGCCCCGCAGGGTGTCCGCAGAAATGGACAATCGAAACACTCCTTTCGTTGGGNACGGCCGCAGGGGGCGGNCGGACCCTTAAGTTGCTCTTATCATAGCAGGATATATATCATCTGTCAAGGTATTTCTTTTGAAAATATATTAAGAAACGTTTAATATTTCGGAGGGGCGGATTGACGGGGCAGTTATCTTTGCCGCGCTTCGCGCGGCAAGCGGCAGAGACTGCTGCCCTTCAGCCCGGGAGCTATCCGCCCCCGGACCCCGGACCTACTTTTCCCCCACGGGAAAAGTAGGCAAAAGCGTGCTTAAACCTACGGTTTAAGAATCCCTCATTTTATTACGGGGGAAATTGTTTTTTGCGCTGATCCTGTAGTCNGTCCGGTCTGAATCGGATTTGTCAGCGGTTTCGCCTGCGGTGCGTCTGTTTTAGGATGTTAACTTAGTCCCTACCGTATCACGCGAGGGGAGCTCCCCGGGGTGCGGGGTTGATGATTTGCCGTCTATCGGTAATCTGGTGTAGGGGCGCACATTGTGCGCCCGCCGATAACGCAGTGTCCATCGATAGAACGGAGCCCTACGAACGATCACCGGTGGTGCATCCGTAGGGCGCAACGACTCGGCGCGTCGTTCGGTAAACTGACAGACATCGTCGGAACGGGCGGATGATATCCGCCCCTACGGATGCATCCCGGATCGTGCGTATATACCCTTTGGAAGCGGGCGCACACTGTGCGCCCCTACACGCTGTCACATATTCAAAAGATTGCTGTAAGATCAGGACATCCTGCGCGGTTGTTCACGGAGGCGTCCCGCCCTACGAGCGGTCTGCCGGTGGTGTATCCGTAGGGCGCGACGACCTCGGCCCGCCGTCCCAAGGGCAGATGGTGGTTTCGGTGAATGCGGGCGGATAATATCCGCCCCTACAAGGATTCATCCGCGTAAAATTGATTTCTGTAGTTTTCCAATGTTTCCTGTTGAAATCGACGAAAACTTCCGGTATAATAGAAATGCTGTCTGTACAGCTTGATTGAGGAAGAACGATAATAAGGAGAACGTCATGTCTACATTCACTGTGAACGGGAAAACCGTCACCACTGAAAAGAATCAAAAGCTCATCCGGTTCCTGCGGGACGAGCTGCGTCTGACCAGCGTGAAGGACGGATGCAGCGAGGGGGCCTGCGGCACCTGCACCGTCCTGGTGGATGGGAAGGCCACCCGCGCCTGCATCTTTATGACCGACAAGATGGAGGGCAAGTCCATCGTGACCGTGGAGGGCCTCAGCGACTTTGAGAAGGAGGCCTACACCTACGGCTTCGGCGAGGCGGGGGCAGTCCAGTGCGGCTTCTGCATCCCCGGCATGGTCATGGCGGCCAAAGGCCTGCTGGATGTGAACCCGGACCCCACTGAGGAGGAGATCAAGTTTGCCCTGCGGACCAACATCTGCCGGTGTACCGGGTATGTGAAGATCATCGAGGGCGTGCGCCTGACGGCGAAGATCCTGCGGGAGGGCCGCCTGCCGGAGGACGGGGAGCAGCGTGAGTGGAAGCTGGGCAGCCGGGTCCACCGCATCGATGTGGCCGAGAAGGTTCAGGGCACCGGCCTCTACCCCGACGATGTGTATCTGGACGGCATGATCTACGCCTCCGCCGTCCGCTCCGCCCACCCCCGGGCCATCGTAAAGGCCATTCATACCGAGGCGGCGAAGGCCCTGCCGGGTGTGGTGGGCGTGTTTACCGCCGCCGATATCCCCGGCAGTATCAAGGTGGGCCACCTGATGAAGGACTGGGACGCCATGATTGCCGTGGGGAGTATGACCCATTACCTGGGTGACGCTATCTGCATTGTCGCCGCCGAAACCCAGGAGATCCTGGCTGAGGCCAAGAAGCTGGTGGAGGTGGAGTACGAGGTCCTGGAGCCTGTCCGCTCCCCCCGGGAGGCCATGCTGCCCGACGCGCCCCTGGTACATAAAAGCGGCAACCTCATGGCCCACAAGCACATCCAGCGCGGCAACGCCGCCTTCGCTATCGCCAAGAGCAAGTATGTCCTGACCCGGCAGTTCTACACACCCTACACCGAGCACGCTTTCCTGGAGCCGGAGTGCGCTGTGGCGTTCCCTGACGGGGACGGGGTGACCATCTGGTCTACTGACCAGGGCGCCTATGACACTCAGCACGAGACCGCGCCCATGCTGGGACTGCCCATGGAGAAGGTGAAGGTCAAGAATCTGCTGGTGGGCGGCGGCTTCGGCGGCAAGGAGGACGTGACCGTCCAGCATCACGCCGCGCTGGTGGCCTATCTCACCAAGCGGCCTGTCAAGTGTAAGCTGACAAGGGCTGAGAGCCTTCTCATCCACCCCAAGCGCCACCCCATGGAGATGGAGTTCTCCATAGGATGTGATGAAAACGGCATCATTCAGGGCGTAGCCGCCAACGTTATCGCTGATACCGGCGCTTATGCCTCCCTGGGCGGGCCGGTACTGGAGCGTGCCTGCACCCATGCGGCGGGGCCTTATCATTACGAGAACTTCCAGATCGACGGCTATGCCTACTATACCAATAATCCCCCTGCCGGGGCGTTCCGGGGCTTCGGCGTGACCCAGACCTGTTTCGGTATGGAGACCATGCTCAACGAAATGGCGGAGCTGATCGGCATCACCCCCTGGGAAATCCGCTACCGCAACGCCATCCGTCCCGGCGAGGTTCTGCCCAACGGGCAGATTGTGGGCCCGGAGACCGGGCTGGTGGAGACGCTGGAGGCCGTGAAGCCTTACTATGACAGCGGCAAATATGTGGGCATCGCCTGTGCCATGAAGAACGCGGGCGTGGGCGTGGGTATTCCTGATACGGGCCGCTGCCGGTTGGTGGTGGAGGACGGAAAGCTCCACATTTTTGCGGGAGCGTCCTGCATTGGGCAGGGGCTTGGCACTGTGTTGACCCAGCTGTGCTGCGAACTGCTGAGCATCAGGCGCGAGGATGTTATCTACGAGCGGAGCAACACCTTTAAGGCCCCCGACTCCGGCACAACCTCCGGTTCCCGGCAGACGCTGGTCACCGGCGAAGCCTGCCGCCGGGCCTGTGTGGATATGAAGAAGGCTCTGGAGGGCAAGACGCTTGCCGACCTCAACGGTACGGAGTATTACGGCGAATATCTGGCCAAGACCGACCCCCTGGGCGCAGACGTGCCCAACCCGGTGAGCCATGTGGCTTACGGCTACGCCACCCAGCTCTGTGAGCTGGACGAGGATGGGAAACTCAAGCTTATGGTGGCCGCTCATGACGTAGGCAAGGCGGTGAACCCCCTGTCCTGCGAGGGCCAGATCGAGGGCGGCGTGGTCATGAGTATGGGGTTTGCCCTGACGGAGCAGTACCCGGTGGTGGACTGCAAGCCCACCGCCAAGTATGGGACGCTTGGCCTTTTCAAGGCCAACCAGATCCCGGAGATCAAGGCTATTGTTGTGGAGAAGGAAGGGCTGGATGTGGCCTGCGGAGCGATTGGCGTGGGGGAGATTACTTCTATTCCTACCGCTCCGGCGATTTCGGAGGCATACTATCAGTATGATAAGAAGCGGAGGTATACGCTGCCTCTGGAGGGGACGCCATATAGTCGGAAGAAATGATCTTTGCCGCCGCTGCGCGGCGGCCCTGGCTTTTATCTAATTTTAGATTTGCCCCTCGCCGGGGCGGGGCCTTCTTTTCGCGCGAGCGAAAAGAAGCAAAAGCTCGCTTAGGAAACTACGTTTCCTAAGAACCTTCCTGAATTACGGGGGTGTTTAGTTACGCTACGACGTGGCGGGTTCGATTCTACCGGAATGCTTACCCATATGCTCGGTGCCTTGCGTCTACCTGTTCGCCCTAACGGAGCCAGCAGCAGGATCTGTTTCTATTCCTACTACCTGGCCACCGCCAGGAGGACCAATCTATTTCCCAGCACCCCGGGGAGCTCCCCTCGCG
>JAAVHD010000004.1 GCA_014799915.1 Oscillibacter sp. | reverse complement strand
CCCGAACTGGATTCGAACCAGCGGCCTGTCGCTTAGGAGGCGACCGCTCTATCCGGCTGAGCTATCGGGGCATATTCACTTGTATGCGCTAAATATACGATTTTGGGGAAGCGTTCCTACTTTTACTTAGGAGGCGGACGCTCTATCCAGCTGAGCTACGAGGGCTTATTCACTTGTATGCGCCGGTCATGCAGCGGGTGCTGACAGGACATGCCGCTGGGGCGCACCCCGCCCCAGCGTATGTATTATATCCGATGGATCGTGATTTGTCAATTCCCGGCTGCGCCCACTTTCAGCGCTCCCCGGCCTTCTTCTGAAGCTCTGTCAGACCGCCTTTCAATCCATTCAACTGCACGGGCAGGCGGCCATTAGTCGTGCTCAGCTTCCGGAGCTCTCCGGCAATACTGGACGAGATCTTCTCGAAAGTCTCAAGCAGCTCGCCGCAGTGCCGGACAGTATCTTCCACCTGCTCCTGGGCATCGGTCAGCAGAGCCTCCCGCCGGGCCTCGGCCTGGGCGATGGTATCGGACGCCTGGGTGTTGGCGGCATTGATAAGGCCCTCCGCGCGGTCCTTTGCTTCGGCCAAGCGCAGATCCGCCTCCGCCTGGGTCTGGGCGAGCAGCTCATCCGCGCGGCGGTGGGCATCCAGCTCCAGCTGGGCCAGCTTCTCCTTCTCCTGACGCAGCGAGTCACTCTGACCGGTGAGATCACTGACCCGGGCAGCCAGTTGGTCACGCTCCGCTGTCAGGGCCTTGATGCTCTCACTCTGCTGGGCGGTGTTCCGTTCAAGAACCGCACGGGCCTCATGCTCCTCCCCGTACTGCCGGCGGCTCGCCTCCAGCTCCCGGGTCAGGCGCTCCGTCTCCCCGGCGCTCTCCTCCAGCCGCAGGCGCAAATCCGCCAGTTCACTCAGCGCCTCGTCCAACTGGCTGGACAGAGATGCCGCGTTGGCCTCCGCCTCCTTCTGAGTCTTCTCAATGTACTCCATGACATCCTGCCGGTTGAACCCCAGCGCCGAGCTGCGAAAAATATGATTATCCATAGCTCTTTTTTGATCCTCTCTCCTGTTTTACCCATCTTACCACACACGGCGGGATATGACAACCTAAATTTCCCGCCCCCGGTCAATCCCGTTTCACCTGGTTTACCGCAGACAGGACCTGTTCCTTCACCTGCTCCAGGCTTCCCTGTAAAGTCGCCCCGGCAGCCATGGCATGACCGCCGCCGCCCAGGAGCTGACATGCTTGCGTAGCGTTCACCCGGCCGTTGGCCCCGGTGCGGAGGCTCAGCTTCCACTCGCCGTTCTTCAGCTCCCGCAGCACCGCGCCGCAGTCCACGCCCTCAATGATCCCCGCCAGAGAGGAGATGTCCTCCAGGTCATTTTCCGTCGCCCCGATGCGCTCCATCATGGACAGGGGCACCGCAAGGAACACGCCCTGCCCCTCGTGGAAGAACTCCGCGCCGCCCATCAGCTCCGCCTCAATGGCGATGCGCTTGCGGGTCTTGGTGCGGAAATGGCGCTTGTTCACAGTAAAATAGTCGATCCCGGTCTCCAGCAGCTCCGCCGCCACCCGGTGCGTGTTAGCAGTGGTGTTGGCGTAGACAAAGCAACCTGTGTCCGTGGCCACGGCGGCATAGAGGGGCAGGGCCACCTCTGGAGTGATCTCCCCCAGTTCCCGGCAGATCTCGTATACGATCTCCCCGCAAGCCGCCCGGGAAGCGTCCACGCACTGGACTTCCCCGAAGCCCTCAAAGGACGGGTGGTGATCCACCGCCAGTCCGATCCGGTCAAAGTACGCCTCCGCCGCTGGGAAGAACAGACTTTTCGCCGCAATATCCACCGACACCACGAAGTCCGGCTCAAAATCCTCCGCCGCCCAATAGGGCTCTGCGTAGACCGCGTTGACCTCCGTAATATCCGGGTTTTTCAGCAGGAAGGCGGTCTTTCCCAGCTGCCGCAGGGCCTGACAGAGGGCGGCAGCACAGCCGACGGTGTCCCCGTCGGGGCGGCGGTGGGTCAGGATCAGAATCCGATCCTTCTGCCGCAGCAGAGCGGCGGCCTCTTTCGTTGTGATACCGCTCATTCCATATCCTCCAGAATAATGTGCTCATTGGCGGGGTTAGCGGGCTTGACCACGTTGGGGTCCCGGAGCATTTCAAGAATGTGGGCCCCCTGCTCAATGGAGTCGTCCGCGATAAACTGGAGCTCCGGCGTGTAGCGCAGCCGCAGCGCGGCCCCCAGCTCCCGGCGGAGATAGCCGGAAGCGGATTTCAGCCCCTTCATCATGTCCTTTTCTTCATTCTTGTTCAGTGCGCTGATATAGATTTTCGCATAACGGAGGTCACTGGTAGTGTCCACATGGGTAATGGTGACCAGCCCGCCGTGGAGGCGGGGGTCCTTCACCGTCCGCAGGAGACCTGCCAGTTCTCTTTGAATTTCTTCATTGATGCGGCCAATTCGATTGCTTGCCATAGTCGTACCTCTTTTCGTTTGCCGCCCCTCCGGGGCGGCCTTGGAGCTTATCCTATTTTAGATTTGCGCCTCGCCCGTGGGCTGGCCTACGGCCAGCCTTAGCGGCTAAAAGCGCCGCCTGCGGCGCTTCCCGGGCGCGGGGCCTTCTTTTCGCTTGTGCGAAAAGAAGCAACGATTTTGCAACGGCCACATTGAGTGGTCGTGCAATATTTAATTTTTCATGACCCCTCGANGTGGTCATGAAAAATCGTAGCNCNCTTAGGAAACTACGTTTCCTAAGAACCTTCCTAAATTACGGGGGGTGTTTAGTTACGCTACGACGTAACGGGATTGGTTCTACCGGGGTGCTTACCCAAATGCTCAGTGCCTATCGTCTACCCGTTCGTCCTAACGAAGATACAGCAAAATCCGCTTCTAATCCTACTACCTGGCCACCGCCAGGAGGACCACTCTATTTCCCAGCACCCCGGGGAGCTCCCCTCGCGTAATACGGTAGGGACTGAGATAACGTCCTAAAGTAGACGCTAGGCAGCAGAAACCACACCAGCAGTCCAGTAGGCCGGACGGACTGGAGGATCAGCGCAAAAACAAATTTTCTCCGTAATAAATAAGGGATTCTTAAACCGTAGGTTTAAGCGCGTTTTTGCCTACTTTTGCCGCGCGGCAAAAGTAGGCGCGGGGTCCGGGGCCGCGCAGGTCCCGGGCTGACGGAAGAAGAAAGTCCCGTTCGCGCCCGCAGGGCGCGAAGATCAATAGTATGCAACCAGCAGATCGACCACCGTCCCATAGGACTGAATCCCATCAACCTGTCCATAGGATTTCAAAGACGAATCATAAATTTTAGTACTCACCTGGGCAGTCAGCCCATCAAACTGCGCCCAATAAGCACTGTGATACCGCAAATCAGCCAGAATCTCCTCTGACAAAGAGCCCCTGACCGCTGCCCAGCGGTCATAATCCGCCCGGTAGAGTGCATTGGACAACTGAATATACCCCATCAGATACCCGGAATATTGATAAACCACATCATCGGAGGCCGTCGCCGCGGCGATGGCCAAAAAATTACACTCCTGCTCTGACGCGATCCCCCGCTGGTGGGCCAGCTCGTGGGCGATATTGGCCGGCAGCAGGCAGGCTGGGCTGTCCACGTTCAAATTGGATTCCCCGGTGTAGGGACTGTAGAAGCCGGTAAAATTCATAGCGCTGAACAGCCGGGAGAAAAACATCTTCTTCGGCACCCGGTCCTGCCGGGCCAGAAAAGGGAACTCCTGGGTCAGTTTGTCGTAAACTCTGGTGCTGCCCGCGAAGATGTCGTCCCTGGGGACGGCGAAAACGCCGTCTTCGTCACGGGGGATCTGGTTTGCCGTCTCCTCCAGCTTCTCTACAAAATAGAGCGTTACCCTCTCCAATTCATCCACTGCCACCGGCTGGGCGTAAATACCGCTTTTTACCTGAAAGCCGTCGGCGTAGTAGTTGACTCCCCAGTCTACGCAGTAGAGCCCGGAGGCTGTCAGAGACAGGCACAAAATCCCCATGACGCACCCATAGGCCGCTTGGAGCCGTCTGCCCTTCCAGGTCCGCAGGCGGTAGATCAGCACCACCAGCCACGCGCCTATGCCCACGATAAACGCCGCATAGAACCACTCTACCACTGAGAAGGGAAACAGATACCAAAATCCGGCGTATCCATCCTTTAACTTCTGGGTCACGGCGGACACCGCGTTGGCCGCCGCCGGACTGCTGATACCATACCAATATACCCCAAACAGCGCCAGCACTGCCAGCAGCCAGATATGTACCACTTTATGCCGCTTGAGAAATGCTTTCATGCCGCCCCTCCCCGTTTATTTTATAATAGCAGTATACTCCTTTTCCGAAACTTTGCCAAGAGGGAGGTGTCTGCCAATTTCACCCGGGTAAGGGAACGCAGTTTTTATGTGCACCCCTGTAGGGGCGCACAGTGTGCGCCCGTCCGACTGCGGTTCAACCCTTCAGAGGCGGGCGGACAATGTCCGCCCCTACACAGATCCATCGAATTTTCAGTCTCTGCTGTGCAAATTGATTCCCCTGCACCCAGATTGCCAGCTCTTGACAAACCCTGTGCCGGGTGCTATACTGTTTCTACAATCCAAGGGGCGCTGGCGCACGCCGGCTGAGATGAGATGCATTGCCGTCCGGTCCCTCGAACCTGATCCGGGTAATGCCGGCGTAGGAATGCGATTACTATAGGTGTGTCTTGTCGTATGCCCGCGCCCTGCGGACATACGATTTTTTTGTTGGTCCGGGGGTCACAGGCGTACCAGCGCCCCGCCGCCTTCCGCAAAGGTGTTTCCCAACCTATTTTAAGGAGGAAACAAACCATGTCCGAAGAAAAGAAATCCAACGAGAAGCTCTACAAAAGCGCAGCCGGTACTGTTATCTCCGTCCGCTGTCTGGCAGAGGCCGCCGTCCTGGTGGCTCTGGCTCAGGTACTCAGCTATATCAAGCTGATGCAGCTGCCCAACGGCGGGTCCCTGACCCCCGCCATGTTCCCCATTATCCTCTTTGCCATCCGCTGGGGACTGAAGCCCGGACTGCTGGCGAGCTTTGCCTTCGGTCTGCTTCAGCTGATTTTTGACGGTGCTTATGCCTGGGGCTGGCAGTCCATGCTGCTGGACTATCTGGTGGCTTTTACGCCTCTGGGCCTTGCGGGTCTGTTCAAGGGGAAGAAGTGGGGCATCTTCGTGGGCACTGTGCTGGGCTGCTTCTGCCGCTTTGTGGTTCACTACATCAGCGGCGTGACCATTTACAAAATTCTGGCGCCCACAGAGCTGCTGGGCATGACTTTTACCAGCCCCAGTTTTTACTCCCTGGTGTATAACGGCTCCTACATGCTGCCTAACACCATCCTGGCGCTGGTCATCGCGGCGCTGCTGTATGTCCCGCTGAAAAAGTACATCCTGGCACAGGATCTGCCCAACTGACTGGCATGAAAAACCGCCGCGAAACGAGTACGTTTCGCGGCGGTTTCTTATGTTCGTATTACAGGATGACCTCCATACCTATCTTCTGAGGCTGGAGACCGCACTTTTCGTAAAAGCGCATGGCACTCTCGTTTTTGCTCCAGACGTTCAGCGTTGCGTTGTAGCATCCGGTGCTTCGGGCCAGTTCCAGCACGGCGTTGTACAGCTCCCGTCCCACGTGCTGCCCACGGCAGTTCTCGTCCACGCACAGATCGTCCAGATAGAGGGTGGTCATATCGTTGAAGGAGCCCTCTCCCTGGTGCCGCTGGTAGATACAGAATGCGTACCCCTGCACTACGTCATCGTCATCCAGCGCCACCAGAATGGGCCGCTCCGGGTCACTCAGAAGCTGGCGCAGTTCCTCATCGTCGTACTTGCGGCCCCCGGCCCGGAAAAGGTCCGGACGGCCCTCGCAGTGTACCCGGCAGACCTGGAGCAGCAGGTCACCCATCCGGGGGATGTCCTGTTCTTCCGCTTTACGAATTTTCATTGTGTATCCTCCTGCGCTTCCGCGCTGTCAGTATGTTTCTCTTTCTCAGGGATCAGTCCATCAATGAGCTCCATCACCGCCGCACCGCCTAAGAGCAGTCCGGCTACCGGCGGCACCCAGGGTACGCTGCCCGGCACACTCCGCCGTCCCGGCGGGGGCGTCTCAAGCTGCGCACAGTAGGCGGGCTCCTCGGGACTGTAGACTACCTTCAAATGCTTGATCCCCCGCCGACCCAGCTCCCGGCGCATCACGCGGGCCAGCGGGCAGCCATAGGTCTTGCTCAGGTCCGTAACCTCCAGCCGGGAGGGGTCCAGTTTATTCCCGGTGCCCAGGGCGGAGAGGATGGGAATCCCCCGCTCTATCGCCTGACAGATGAGGTCCACCTTACAGGCCACCAGGTCGATGCAGTCCACCAGGCAGTCATATTTCCCCCAGAATCGCTCATTCTCGCCTCGGTCATATTTTCCGATGATGGGGTGGACTATGCAGTCCGGGTTGATATCCAGCACCCGCGCCGCCATGGCCTCCGCCTTGGGCACGCCGACGGTGGAGGTCACCGCGCCCAGCTGCCGGTTGATGTTGCTCTCTCCGTACTCGTCCTGATCAATCAGGGTCAGCTCCCCGACCCCGGCCCGCGCCAGAGCTTCCGCCGCCCAGCTGCCTACGCCGCCCAAGCCCACTACGCACACATGGGATCGGGCCAGCTTCTCCATAGCAGCGGGGCCCAAAAGCATTTCATTCCGCAGAAATCTTTCGCTCAAATTTGCCTCCCTTTCCGCCAGTCCATACATGTTAATCGCATCAGTCTGCCCCAGGGTTGATCGCCACAAAATCAGAATCCAATCTTCTTCGGTNGACGGGCCCCCCAGCACGGCCCGGNAGGCCGTGCGGNAGAATNTAGACCACNATANACCCGCGCGAAGCGAANGCTTCGCGCCGCNGGCACTATCANNTTTCCTGAAATNTTCCCATAGNACCACCAGNGGCNNCCTTCNTAAAAAGTTCCTTTTGATACTTTTCCTTNCAAGGAAAAGTATGNCTGCCTCCGCACAGCATCAGCGGCCCCGGATATCCTTCCGGAGCCGCTGAANNGTTCGTCNCGAAAAATCAGCCGACGTTCTTCATGCCGCTTTCGTTGATTTCGGCTGTAGCACCTTCGATAAGGCTGGTCTGCCAATCGCTCTCGGCAGTGCTGCGCAGGGCGTTATCGCAGGCGTAGTGCCAGTACTGCTCGCTGCCATAGCCCACGAAGTACATGATGTGATAGCCGTAGCTGCTCTGGACGATGCCGGTGTCGCCGGCCTGACGGCCGTCCTCATAGCACCAATTCTCAAAAGCTGCTACCATCTCGTTCTTGCCAACGCCCTCGTAAAGGCCGCCGTTGGTGTTGCTGCCGCCGTCCTGNGAGTGCTCGTTGGCCAGCTTGGCNAAGCCGTCCNCAGTGCCGTCCCAGCTNGCCAGGATCTCGTCGGCCTTGGCCTTGATCTGCTCGTCTGTGGCTTCCTCGCCCTCGGGCAGGCCCAGGTTGTCCGCTGTCACCAGGATATGACGCACGTCATAGGTGGCGGGACTGTCGTCGCGCTGGCGGCTGTTGAACACTACCACATATACATAGCTGTTGTCGGCGTCCTCAATGACGTCCGCNTCACCGTCCTTGCGGGCCTCGTCNAAGAACCAGGCGCCGTAGGTGGTGGCAGAGCTGGAAATGGAGGTGCTGACCGTGGCGTCGTTGGCGCTGGCNGCGCTCTCCAGGTCNTTGCTGGANTTATAGGCNTTCAGGATCTTNTCNGCCTTNTCCTCGGCGGCGGNAAGGGCGGCGGCNTTCTCGNCNTCAGTNGCCTCGATGACGTTGCCCTGGTCGTCGGTCTGCTCCTCGGGCGCACCGCTGATGGCGACATACGCGCCNTCAATGATGTCATAGGTCTCCTTGTGCTCCTCNTAGTAGCTGAGGATCTCGTCGTCGCTGTAGACNAAGTTGTCCTCGCTGTACTTGGCNGCGTACTTGCTGGCCAGGANCTGGTCGCGCAGGCAGCTCTCAAATACGGAGTTGGTCATGGTGGAGCCGTAGACCGCCTTCAGATACGTGCCGTAGCTGTAACCGGCAGANGCGGCGGTGGNCTTCATGTTGTCCACGTTGGCCTTGACGGTCGCCTCGTCATCNCTGTCCANGGAGANGTTCGCNGCCTTGGCNGCNGTGGTGGCGGCGTGGATATACTTCATGTTGTCCACNGCNGACTCCTTGAAGTAGTCNTCATAGGTCTTGCNCTCGTCGGTGGGATGGGGCTGGGTCTTCANNGTTTGCAGATACTCCTGGCCGAAGAAGCTGGCGTAGTTGCTGCAAACCTGGTTGTAATAGTAGGCCGTCTCGGCNACGGTGTACTTCTCGCCNTCGATGGTCACGGCGGTCTGNTTGCGCTGGATNATGCCGGAGTTGTAGACNAACAGTGCGATGGCCACGACGACGAACAGGCCCGCCACCGTGCCGTAAANGATGTTGCTCTTGCGCTCGGCAGCCTTCTGCTCTGCGGCACGGGCCGCCTTGGGATCTACCGCGCCGCTGGCTAAAAATTCCTGACGCTTTTTCTTTTCTCTGGATGCGCTCATGTGATGTTCATTCCTTCCAAAATTTTCTGCCGCCGGAAGTCCGGGAAATGGCGGCGATAACCTTTGTGGTCCGCCCGGGGATACCCCCTTTGGGCTCAACAAACCATAGTATACTCGAATACGCGCTGTTTCGCAAGTAAAAGTTCTGTGAATAAGCAGATTTTTTCCCGCAATCGGGGCCGGAGAGGGAAATCCCCCCCTCCACAGCCTGCCCAGAGGCGGCCTCGCCCATTCATCCGGGGTAAATCAGTACCCCGTCCAGGCAAAATCGGTGGCCACAGCCTCGGGAACTGTATCCTCATCCCACTGGTGATCGGTCTGGCGGAGAAAAGCGCTGGTCACGTTAAAGTATTGATGGGCCAGTATCGAATGGAGNGGGATCGGGAACGAGGACACAGGGTCGTCCCAGGTGACGTCCACACAGTACAGCTCCCCGTCCAGCCGCACCATATTCCAGGCGTGCTCGGCAGTGCCGCCGTGGGAGGTGCCATGGACAATCGTACACTCGATCCCGCACATCTCCATCAGCAGCTGGAAGGTGGTGGCATAGCCCAGACAGATGCCCTTCTTCCCGGTCAGGAAACCATAGGGATCATCGTTATGGGGCATGGGATCACCTACCGGGCCACTGCTGAGGGCTCCGGGGTCGTACTCCGCCCAGGACACCATCCAGTCGTGGAGCGCCAGTTCCCGCTGGTAGTCTGTGAGCGAGCCGTCCGTCAGGGGACTGATCTGGTCGCAGACCGCCAGGATCTCCAGATCCTCCTCCGGCAGATCGGACCGGTCGCCGCTCTGCCAGGCGGAGACCAGCCGGTCAAGATCGTAGCTCCAGGGCTCCGAGGGAGGCGCGGGCTCCGCAGCGGATTCCGGTTCCGGCTGGGCCGCAGGCTCCTCCTCTGTCGGCAGCTGCGGGTCGGCAGCGGGGTCTTCTGTGGGTTCCTCCGGGAGCTCTACCGGCTCCTGTTCCGGTTCCACGGCTTCCTCCGGCAGAGGCTCGGACACCGCCGGTTCCGGCTCTGCGGGAGCGGCGGGCGGTGTGGGCTCCTTCTCCGGCGGAGCGGTGGTAAAGCAGGCCGCAAAGGCTTCGCGGGCCGCCTCCTGCTCCGTGCCGATCAACAGGGCTACATACGCGCCCCGGGAGGCGGTGCCGGACTGCTCCAGGATGGCGTATTCCTCGGGAGCATAACCGGCAAAGGCTCCCGCGCGGTCATTTATGTAGGTATCCAGGGCAGTCTTGGCTTCGTCCGCAGCCGTCTCGTCCGTCAGATGCAGCACCGCGACCTCACGGGCGGAGACGCCTCCGGCGTAAAAGACCGCGCCGCCGGTGACAGCCGTCCGGCTGATATGATAGACATCCGCAACATAGCGGAAGAAGTCCTCGTAGTTATACCGGAGCATCTGATAATCCCCCGGTCCCTGGGCATCCCAGATGGCCTGCGCCATCTGGGCCTCGCTCCACTCCGTCTCCGTAGGCTCCTGCTTCCCGCAGGCGGAGAGCAGGCAGAGCAGACATAACATCAATACTGCGAGCCGCTTCAATCAGGTCTCCTCCTCAAATTGGTTGGGCACCATCTCCCGGAGCTCTGCCTGCTTGGCGCTGTTCCAGGAGGCGGGCTCACTGATGCAGTAGCCGCCCATTTTCCTCAGCTCCCGGTACCGGTGCAGGGTGTAACGGACATCCACGTAGTCCTCGTGGACCTCCAGATACAGCTTTTCGATGGCGCTGGCGGGATACTTCTGGGTGATCTGGCGGATGTAAGCGTCCTGCTCCCTCTCGGACAGAGGACCATTGACCACAACGATCTGCATCTGATACGCCTCCTTTTCATACTGCCGGGTATTATATAAGATACTCGTTAAAAATGCAAGCCGGAAACGGGTGGAAACAGGGAAAGCGATTTGGTAATGAACCATCCGCAATTTTGAAAAATTCGTGTAGGGGCGNNCANTGCTCGCCCGCCCGNNAAAGGGCATATGCGNGACATCGTCANNGCAGNTCTGCCCTTNAGAANCGGGCGNNCAATGNNCGCCCCTACANNGATNNATCNNATTTTNAGTNNNNGCTATACANNATGGATCTCCCTGGNGTGGAAACAGGCCGCTCCGCCCATACCATACGCGGCGGTATGGAACAGAGCGGCCCGCAATTATCAGGATTCTTCCAGCTTTGCCTTGGGGAAGCCCATGACGGACTCAAAGTCCTCACCGGACATGGTCTCATGCTCCAGGAGGTAAGCCGCGACCCGCTCCATCTGCTCCCGGTGCGCCTCCAGCACCTCCTGGCAGCGGCGGTAGCCCGCGTCGATGATGGCCTTGACCTCCTCGTCGATCTGGGCGGCCACCTCCTCGGAGTAGCTCTTGGCCTGGGCCATGGAGCGGCCAATGAACACCTCGTCGTGGCCGGAATCAAAGCTGACGGCCCCCAGCTTCTCGCTCATGCCGTAGTTCATGACCATCTTCCGGGCCATGGCGGANGCCCGCTGGATGTCGTTGGACGCGCCGGTGGACACGTCGTCCAGAAACAGGCTCTCCGCCACCCGGCCGCCCAGCAGGGCCGCGATCTCCTCCTCCATATACCGCTTGGAGTAGTACCCCCGGTCCTCCCCGGGCAGGGAGATGGTCATGCCGCCCGCCTGCCCTCTGGGGACGATGGTCACCTGATGGACCGGGTCCACGCTGGCCAGACAGTGGTGCATGACGGCGTGGCCCGCCTCGTGNTAGGCGGTGAGCCTCCGCTCGTGCTCCGGCACCACCCGGCTCTTTTTCTCAGGACCGGCGATNACCTTGATNACCGCNTCCTGCAAAACGTCCATGGTGATGAACTTCTGNTCCCGCCGGGCGNNCAGCAGNGCGCCCTCGTTGACCAGGTTCTCCAGATCCGCCCCGGTAAAGCCGGAGGTGGCCTGGGCCAGGACTTTCAGGTCCACGTCCTCCGCCAGGGGCTTGTCCTTTGTGTGGACGGCCAGGATCTCCTCCCGGCCCTTGCTGTCGGGACGGCCCACGTAGACCTGNCGGTCAAACCGTCCCGGACGCAGCAGGGCGGGGTCCAGGATGTCCGCGCGGTTGGTGGCCGCCAGGACCACNACGCCGGAGTTGCTGCCGAAGCCGTCCATCTCCACCAAAAGCTGGTTGAGGGTCTGCTCCCGCTCGTCGTGTCCGCCGCCCAGGCCCGCGCCGCGCTGACGNCCCACGGCGTCGATCTCGTCGATGAACACCACCGAGGGNGCCACCTTCTTGGCCTCCTCAAAGAGGTCNCGGACGCGGCTTGCGCCCACGCCCACATATAATTCCACAAAATCGGAGCCGGAGATGGATAAAAACTGCACCCCGGCCTCCCCGGCCACGGCCTTGGCCAGCAGNGTCTTNCCGGTGCCCGGAGGGCCCACCAGCAGCACGCCCTTGGGGATGCGGGCNCCCAGGTCCAGATANTTCCGGGGCTCCTTGAGGAAGCCCACGATCTCCCGCAGCTCCTCCTTCTCCTCGTCGGCCCCGGCCACGTCGGCGAAGCTGACCTTTTCCGTGCTGTCNGAGCCGAANCGGATGCGGGCCTTGCCGAAGCGCTTGCCCTGGTCCATGCCGCCTCCGCCCCCCTGGGCCCGGATCATCATATACTGCCAGANCAGGAAGATGCCCCCGATGAGCAGCACGTAGAGAAGGATCTCGCTCCACCANGCCGGCTGATAAAAGGGCCGGTTGTCGTAGTTCACCAGTACGTTCCGATCCTTCTGATCCCGGATCAGATCGCCCAGCTCCTCCCAGAAGAGCTCGGTGCTGCCCAGCTCGTTGTGGACCGCGGAGCCGTCCTTCAGGTTCAGGTAGAGCTCNTCCCCATCCTGGATGACAAAGCTCTGCACCTGNTCCCGGAGGAACAGCTCCCGCACCTGGGCGTAGGAGATATCCGGCGTGCGGCTGGTCCCGAAGAACACNTAGTAGCCGCACAGGAGGAGCAGCAGGATGATAAAATAGATGCCCATTCCGGGGCGGTTTCTTTGCTTAGTCAAAAGATCACTCCTTTNTGCCGCCGCTATGCGGCGGCACCTGCTTTGCCCNGCGGCNCTGNGNGCCGCAGGNCGCGAAAATCANTCCCCCTGATAGACCTCNGGCTTCAGCACCCCGATATAGGGAAGATTCCTGTATTTCTGGCANTAGTCCANCCCATATCCGACAACAAACTCGTCAGGTACGACAAAACCGATGTAATCGGCGGTGATTGCCTTCGTCCGCCGGCTGGGCTTGTCCAACAATGTACAAATCTTCACGGAGGCCGCGCCCTTGGTGATAAAGTACTGCTTCAGGAAATTCANTGTATTGCCGGAATCCAGAATGTCCTCGATCACCACCAGATTGCGGCCAGTGATGTCCTGCTGGATGTCGTGGGTGATCTGTACTGCGCCGGAGGAGCTGAAAGCGTTGCCGTAGGAGGATACCGCGATGAACTCCACGTCGCTCTTTACCTGGCAGGCCCGGACGATGTCCGCCATGAAGATGAACGCGCCCCGCAGTACGCTGACAAACAGCGGGTNCTTGCCCTTCAGGTCCTCGTACATCTCCATNCCCATGGCCTCGATGCGGGCCGCGATCTGCTTCTCGGTGTACAGTACCTTCAAAATGTCCTGATCCATCATNCCCATGTTTCTCTCTCCTTATCAAATATGTCCAGTGTGGACAAAATTAAAAACATTTANTTGCCGGATGCAGCNNGATAACAGTNCAGGGCTCCTCTGCGCGGGGNCGGANCGNGTAATCTGTGGCAACGCCGAACACGGCNACCGGTTTTCCGTCCAGAAGCAGCGCCGGGTGGTCCGCCCGGTTCTCGATNGGGATGCCAGCGTCNGCGAAAAGGCGCTTGATGGTCCGGCTCCCGTTTTCCACCGCCAGACGGCCTTTGCCGTCCCATGGGGCGATGGTCAGATTTNCGCCAANGCCGCACAGAATGACTGTGTTTGCGNTNTCCGCCGGGATTTCCCGNCTTTGCCNGACCGTCACCAGCCAGGGGCCCCANGTCTGCTCGCCTTCATGCAGAGCCATCGGNGGGAGAGGGNNNGGCTGCTTTTTCAAAATCANCTGGTGGGGCTTCCGGATGGCGCACAGGTTTTCTGACAAATCCAGATACCCGCCGCTTCTCAGGGCCAGCACCGCCTCCACTTGAGNTTTNGTCAATTCCGCGCCCAGCTTTTGTCCCATAGNTCGGACCAGACGGCGGCGCATGGCCTCGTCCTGCCTGTTCAGCGTCGGGACAGGCAGCGTAANGGAATCATTCACCATCTCCGGCAAAAGNGCCTCNGTCTCCCGGCGGAGATGGCTCTCCTCCTCCCGCAGAAGCTCCGCCGCCGCCGCGATCCGTCCTCCGCAGCCGGGNGCGATCTCCTCCAGCAGCGGCAGGACCTCCAGCCGCAGGCGGTTGCGGGTGAAATGAATATCCTGGTTGCTCTCGTCCTCCACATAGGGGACGGCATTCCGGATGATATACTCGTTGATTTCTCCCCGGCCGGTTTCCAGCAGAGGACGGACGATCCTGCCCCGTACCGGCGCGATCCCGCCCAGGCCCTGCAATCCCGTCCCCCGGAGAAGGTGGAGCAGGACCGTTTCGGTGTTGTCCTCCCGGTGGTGGGCTGTGGTGATCCGGGCGGCATTCAGTTTGTTCGCTGTCTCTGATAAAAAACGGTAACGAAGCTGCCGGGCGGCGTCCTCGATGCCGGTTCCGCTTTCCTGCGCATAGGTCCGGACATCCCCGCTCCCTGTTTCCAGCGGGATGCCGTTCTCTCCGCACCAGCTCCGGACAAATTCCTCGTCCCGGTCCGCCGTGGGACGCAGGCGGTGGTTAAAATGGGCGGCGGCAACCCGAAATCCGCCCTCCTCCGCCAGCGCGGAGAGCAGATGGAGCATCGCCATGGAATCCCGCCCGCCGGACACGGCGCACAGCACCAGCTCGCCCCGGGGCAGCATATCCCACTTTTCGCAGAAGGACAGCACCCGCCGCGCCAGCGGATCACTCATCCTCGTCATAGCGCATTTCCAGCGTGCTGAAGGTCACATATTCCGGCGACCAGCGGAGGGGGACCTTCCCCGTTTCGCCGTGGCGGTTTTTCGCCACAATACATTCAGCGGTGTTCCGATTATCCGTTTCATCTCTGTTATAGTAGTCCTCCCGATAGAGGAACATCACGATATCCGCGTCCTGCTCGATGGCGCCGGAGTCACGGAGATCGGACAGCATAGGCCGCTTGTCTTCCCGCTTTTCATTGGCACGGCTGAGCTGGCTGAGGCAGATGACCGGCACATTCAGCTCCTTTGCCATGATCTTCAGCATACGGGAGATATCGCTGACCGCCTGCTGGCGGTTCTCCCCGGCGTAGCTCTTGCCGCCGGAGGAGCTCATTAACTGCAAATAGTCCACAATGACCAGCCCCAGGTTGTCCAGCCGCCGGCACTTGGCGTTCATGTCGGCAGCGGTGAGCATGGGGTTGTCGTCAATGCGGATGTCGGTCTGCCGCAGGGTACGGGCGGCCTGGGTGATCTTGCCCCAGTCGGAGGCGCTGAGCCGCCCGGTCATCAGCTTNCCCAGCTCCACCAGCCCNTCCGAGGCCATCAGGCGCACCAGNAGCTGCTCCCTGCTCATTTCCAGGGAGAACACGGCCACCGTCTTCTGTGACTGCCGCGCCACATTCAGGGCCATATTCATGGCAAAGGAGCTCTTGCCCACGCCGGGCCGCGCGGCCAGCAGGATCAGATCGGACTTATTCAGCCCGTGNATCTTCTGATCCACCATGGAAAATCCGCTGGGCAGCCCCGGCAGCCCGGTCTTCCCGGAGGCCAGCTCATTGAGCTGATCCAGGAAGGGCTTGATCAGCTGGGCCACNGGGACCAATTCCTGGCTGCCCCGGCCCCGGCGGATGGCATAGATCTTCTGCTCCGAGGCCTCCAGGATGTCCCGGGCTTCGCCCAGTCCCTCCTGCACCATGGCGGTGATCTCCCCGGCGGCCTTGCTCAGGGAGCGGAGGAGGGATTTGTCCTGGATGATTTTTACGTACTCCATGACGTTGGCGCTGGTGGGNGTGATCTCCATCAGCTGGACCAGATAGTTTCGGGTGGTCTGGTCGTCATAGGTGCCGTTTTTTTGCATTTCCTCNGCTACNGTCACGCCGTCGATGGGCTTGGAGTAGCTGAACATGGTATAGATGGTTTCAAAGATGTCCCGATTTTGCTTGATGTAAAANTCATCNGGCTGGAGCTTGTCCATGACGTCCTTGATGCAGTCGGCATCAATCAGCATGGAACCTAAGGCCGATTGCTCGGCCTCCAGGCTGTGGGGCATCTGTCGGGATAAGATTTCATCCTCAAAGGCCATCGGAACACCTCCTTTTTATTGCGAGGGCTGCGCCCTCGCGACCTCTTTTCTTCTGCGATGCCGCAGGGCAGTGATCTTTGCCGCCTCCGGCGGCAAACGGGAGTTTTTTCTTCCGTCAGCCCGGGGCTTACGCAGCCCCGGACCCTGCGCCTTCTTTTTGTGCGAACAAAAAGAAGGCAAAAAGTCGCTTAAACCTACGGTTTAAGAATCCCTCATTTTATTACGGGGGTTATTTGTTTTGCGCTGGTCCTGTAGTCCGTTTGGTCTACCGAACTGCGAGTGTGGTTTCGCCTGCTTTGCGTCTATTTCAGGACGTTATCTTGGTCCCTACCGTATGACACGAGGGGAACTCCCCGGGGTGCGGGGTTGGGGATTTGTCGTCTANCGGAAATCCCTGTAGGGGCGCACAGTGTGCGCCCNTTCTAACGNCACCCATCAAATTACCGTGCAGCGCGCCGAGTCGTCGCGCCCTACAGCCGGTCTATCAGTGGTGCATTCGTAGGGCGGGACGACCCCGGCCCGCCGTTCTACCAACACACACAGTAGTCCTTGAGAAGCGGGCGCACACTGTGCGCCCCTACATGGACGTTGCAAATTTAGAAAATTCTGCGTTAGACGATTTCTGGGAGGCAGTCATCATTAACAGGGCGTCAGCCGAACCCTTTCGACCACCAAGCTAAAGATTACGGTTTCCAACTCAGTGGCTGGAATCTTCTTCACTTGCACCCAATCCAAGGAAACTCCCCGTATAGGGAAGCGGCACGAACGTGCCGCCCCGTTAAGGGATTCTTAAACCGTAGGTTTAAGCGCGTTTTTGCTTACTTTTGTCGCGTGACAAAAGTAAGCCCGGGGTCCGGGGGCGGGCAGCTCCCGGGCTGAAGGGCAGAAGAATCTGCTGTTTGCCGCCGAAGGCGGCAAAGATTACTTCTCTTCTACCACCATCACATAGATCGTCCCGGAAACCTCATACCCCAATTTAGCCTTCAATTCATAACTCCCGTACGCCTTGATGGGCTCATCCATCACGATCTTCTGCTTGGCAAGCTCGACCCCATACTGCGCCTGCAAGGCGTCAGAAACCTCCTTGCTGGTGACCGCGCCGAACAGCTTCCCATTGGCCCCGGCGCGAGCCGTTACCTTGACGGGAGAATTCTTCAATTTCTCCACAATGGCCTCCGCCTCGGCCTTGAGGCGGGCATCCTCCGCCTTCTTCGCCTTCTCCCGCAACTTCATCGTATTCACCGCGTCCGCCGTGGCGGACACCGCCAGCTTCCTCGGCAGCAAAAAGTTCCGGGCATAGCCCTCTGCTACCTCGATCATCTGGCCCTTCTTGCCCTGGCCCCGTACATCCTGCTGTAAAATCACTTTCATGGTGTTATTCCTCCTGATTTTATTTGTTTCTTTTACTATTTGTGTTGATAAACATCTATCAATTTTCTTTCATCACAGCGTCTAAAAGTCGGTTGCCCATCGGGTTATCTGCTCCACAAATTGCCATTTATATCTGTTTTTCCATAACATCATAACACAAAAAGTCACCATGATCTGTGGAAATGATATTATACTCAGCAACTTTGTACCCTCTCTTGAGATACATATTCTTCGCGGGAAACGATGCATCCAGTACAATCTTAGAATAGTGCTCAGAAATTACTTTTTCAGCGAAATCAAGCATTTCTGTACCATATCCCTTTCCTTGATATGCAGGCAGCACAAAAAGGCGGCATATCTCATTGTCCCTAACGGTTACTGTACCTACTGCATTCTGCTCCATATCAACGCAAAGATAAACTCGCTGCAATTTAATATCACTACAAATATTAGCTTCGCTATGATGCGAAAGGAAAAAATCGACTGCTCCTTTTGGATAATAATGGGGATATATTTCAGAGATCGTATCCGCTGAAATTGCTTTCACTAGACTTAAATCCGACAGAACAGCCTGTAATATGCTCATTCCTGTATCACCGTTAACTCCCGATTTGTCGCTGTGATCATATCATGATCCATTCTTGGTTTCAAACTTCCGTTTGTGAAATCACCGATACTTGGTTTTATCAACGCGAAAGGTAAAAGGGTCATTTATCTCCTATTCCTTCTGAAAAGCATAATAATTATTGATAGACTCCATCAGCCGCCGGCGGACTTCGTCCAGCGTGCTGTCTGGCACGTGGCCGCCCGCCGAGGTGCCGTTGCCGCCGCCGCCCAAGGCTTCCAGGATCACCTGCACGTTGATCTCTCCCAGAGACCGGCCCGACATGGACACGCCGTTCCCCTGGCGGTACAGAACGATGGACGCCTGAACTCCCTGGAGGGTGAGCAGGTCGTCGGCGGCCTTGGCCGCCGTCACCCGGCTGACCTCCTTGCGGGCCAGAGCCACGGCGATGTCTCCGTGGACCATCTCGGCCTCCCGGATGATGTCATAGCGCTGGATCATGCTGGGCAGGTCACTCTGGAAGTACCGGCGGACCTCGTAGGTGTCCGCTCCCGCCCGGCGGAGAAACGCCGCCGCCTCAAAGGTCCGGCTCCCCGCGCGCATCATGAAGTTCTTGGTGTCCAGCACGATGCCCGCCAGCAGGGCCTCTGCCTCGCCGCGCAGCAGATCGTTGGGCTCCACCAGGTATTGCAGCAGCTCCGTCACCAGCTCCGAGGCGGAGGAGGCGTAGGGCTCGTGGAAGTTCAGCGCCGCGTTCTCAATATAAGTCGCCGCCCGGCGGTGGTGGTCGATGACCGCCACCCGGTTGCAGGCGTCCAGCAGCTGCCGGTTCTCCACCATGTCCGGCCGGGTGGTGTCCACCACCACCAGCAGAGCCCCGGGCTGGGCGTGGATAAATGCGTCGGGTCCGCTGATGAACGTGTCCTCGTATTCCGGCAGCTCCCGGAGCTTCCGCACCAGGGCCTGGGCGTTGTTGCCCTCCATGTCGATGACGATCTGGGCCTTCTTGCCCTTCTTCCGGGCCGCGCAGCATACGCCTGCCGCCGCACCCACGGCGTCCATGTCCGCGTATTCGTGGCCCATGACGTAGACCTGGCCCGCGTCGGCGATCAGCTCGCCCAGGGCCTTGGCCATCACGCGGCTCTTGACTTTGGTGCGCTTCTCTGTGGACTTGGAGCGGCCGCCGTAGAACTGGAAGTCCAGACTATCCTTCACCACCGCCTGGTCGCCGCCCCGGCTGAGGGCCATCTCAATGGACTTCTCCGCCCACTGGAAGCCCTCCTCATAGCTCTCGCAGTCCTTGCCCACACCGATGGAGAGGGAGGCAGTGACACCGTCCTCACTGGTCACCTGGTGGATGCTCTCCAGAATCGCGAACTTTTCATCCACGATCTGTTGGAATCGCTGCTCGTCGCAGAGGAAAAGGTAGCGATCCCGGACGTATTTGAGCAGCAGTCCGCCCGAGCCGGTGATCCAGGCGTTGAGCTGCTCGTCGATCCTGGCGCGGACGGCGCTCTTGGACGCCTCGCCTCCGGCCCGCAGGAGCTCCTCGTAGTTGTCAATCACCAGCAGGCAGGTCACCGGACGGGAAGCCGTGTACATGGCCTCCATGTGCTTGCTCTCGGTGATGTCCACGAAGTAGGTAGTGACCAGCTGTTCCTGACTGTTCCGGCTGCCGCCCGTCTTGCTGACCGCGCCATAGACCCGGCATGTGCGGCCGGAGATCTCCGTCAGCTCCTCCGCGTCCTCGCCAGTTTCGCCGGAGAGGAGCCACTGGTAGTCAAATCCCGGAGCCAGCTCCCCGATGCGCAGGCTGAGCACATCCTCCTGGACATTGGCCAGCTCCACAAAGCCGTCGTTGGCCCAGACGATCTCCCCGTCGTTGGCCCGGAAGACCACCACGGGCAGCGGGGTGTTAAGCATACTGTTCTTACTGATGGAGTCCACCCCGCCCGTGATGGCCTCCACGTATTGCATCACATTGCGCCGACGGCGCTGCCGCTGCCTGCGGTGATAGACGTACAGCACCACCAGCAACACCGCCTCCGCCACCGCAAGCACCGGCTGTACGGGCACAGCCAGCGCAGCGAACAGAGCCAGACACAGAAAATAAGGCTGCATATTGGGCTCAATAAGCCGGGAAAGTTTTTTATGCACGTTTCCCCCTCTCCCCCGGCCGTCCGGAAGCGGCGGCAGGGATATGCTGACACAACAAATTCGGGACAGCCCTGCGCGTAGAAGCGCTTCGCTGTCACGGTGAAAGGCAAAAATAATAACAGTGCATATCATTATAGCACAAGTGGGGGGAGGATGACAAGAAAAGTTTGCGTCTATGGCAATATTTTGGCAGACCAGCCAAAAACCGACCTGACTGACCCCGACGGGAGTTCAGTCAGATCGGTTTTGTACACTGCGCGGCAGGGGGATGATGCTGGTATTGTATGAGCTGCATCACCGGGCGCGGGTAATCCATAGAAAGCGGCCCCCACAGGAATATCCTGCGGAGGCCGCTTTTCTGTGTTCATTTGACCTCTCTGGCTCTCTTTGCCATAATGGCCGCCTGATACCTGGGTATCATCGTCATCGGCTCCTTGCCGTCGGTGATGCCCATCTTGACAGCCTCCTCCAGCTCCGCTTTTGCCCAGCTGGGGACAGGCTGCTTCTTCAGGTAATTGCTCAGTTCCTTATAGATCTCTTCTCCGGTCATGATGTCCTCCTCGTAGTTGTCAAACGGTCTGATGAACGCCTGCACCAGCGTCCTGCTCCGGGTCCTGCGGAACACCCCGCCGCCGTTGTCCTGACTGCCTGCCGCGCCTGCGGAAGTGTTCCCCTCCAATACCGTAACGGTATCCGCCGCCGCGCTCTCCAGGATGCCCGTATGGCCAAAATTGTAGATCACAATATCCCTGGGCTTCGGCGCAGTGACGATACACTCCGGCGCGTATTTCCGATACCAGCTGAGCAGATCGGAGCAGCTGGCCGTCCTATGGGGCAGCTGCCGCCCGGCCATAGCAAAGCACCACTGTACGAACATCATGCACCACGAATTCCCATCCATTCCATACCATGCCCCGTACTTGGTCCGGTTGCTCCCAGGGGGGCTCTCGGTGTTCCCCAGTTCCCCCAGGGCAACCTTCAGCGGGTCTCTACTCATTCCCGGTACCCTCCACGATTGTGCTTGCACGATCAAATTCTGCACGGACACTCGATGTGTCCGTTGCAGAATCTACTGCGTCCTGCACCTTCTGGCTCTGCGTCCCGAAGTAGAACGCGATCACCACGGCGTACACGGTCATGAAGTCCTGAGAGATCGTTCCTTTCAGCGCCATGACAGCGAACACCGCCGTCAGCGTCAGCGTGACCAGGGACTTCACACTCAGAAGGTTCCCCAGCCTCTTGATGATGTTCTGATCCATTATATCCCCTCGCTTTCTCTTGCGTGGCCGAACAAGCCGCCGTTGTTGTGCTCAAAAATATTCTCTACCACCTTCAAGACGTTCACGCCCAGGATGGTGGTAATGGCCTGCTGGCTCAGTTCCACCACGGGGAAGGGCTGGCCCAGCCGCACTGTGGCATACAGGGCGATGGCATAGGACACCGTCACCCATCCCAGCGCCGCCAGCTGTGTGGCGATGAACAGAAACCGGGTCACGCTCTTCACAGTCCGATCCTCCCCAGCAGGAATGCGATGACGGCGGCACAAACCGCCCATACCGCTTTCTCTACAACGCTCTCCCAGCGCTTGCCGGGTTTGGCTTCCAGCTGATCCACCTTTGTGGTGAGGTTGTCCAGCTTGTCCAGGATGGTCTTGTACTGCTCCTTCTGGACTGCGTCGTCCTTTTCCACTACAGCCAGCCGGTCCCGGAGCTCCTTGTGATCCTCGCCGTTCTGCTTTTGCAGCTCACGCAGCTGCTGCTCCAGGCGGGCCACGTCTGCGCAGGGCTCTTGACATTTTTCAGGCATGATATCACGCTCCTTTCCCGTCGGGCGGGTCAACGGGACTGTAAAATGCCTTCCCCTTACCGCAAGGTATGGCAACAAATCTTCCGCCGCCGTAAGCGCTCGTGTACCAGACGGCAGCATAAGGGAAAGTGATCACAGTCCAGGTGATTCCGTCCGTGCTGTAAGACACTTTGTTGGAACCGTTCGTTGTGGCAACGAACTTCCCTCCGCCGTAAGCGACCCAGTACCAGTTAGCGGCAGGTATCGCGGCTGCAATCCAGTTGATGCCATCTGCGCTGTAAGCTGTTTTGCTGGCAGCGTAAGAGACGGCGACAAACTTCCCATCCCCATAAGTGACAAAATACCACTGGCCGGAGAGGGGCAGCGTGGTCTGGGTCCAGTTGACGCCATCGGTGCTGTAAGCCGCTATATTGGAACCAGCCGTTATGGCGACAAACTTTCCTGCGCCGTAAGTAACCGATCTCCATTTATTGGAAAAAGATATGGAAGCCGCGACCCAGTTGATACCATCAGCGCTGTACGCTATTTCATTGGAATTGAATGCCACGGCAACAAATTTTCCCCCACCATAAGCGACCGAGTACCAGTTATTGGTGGAAGGTAAAGAGGCCGTGGACCAGTTGACGCCGTCCGTGCTGTAAGCCGCAGTATTGGCGCCGTAGGCCACAGCGACAAACTTTCCTGCCCCATAGGTGACCGAGTACCACTTGCCGCCGAAGGGCAGCGTGGCTGCGGTCCAGGTCACGCCGTCTGTGCTGTATGCCGCTATGTTAGAGCCATTCGTTGTGGCAACAAACGTCCCCGCGCCGTAAGCGACCGCGGCCCAGTTATTGGATGATGGCAGATCGGTTTCCGTCCAGTCCCTGCCGAAAATATGGGCGGACGCGGCGGGGATGTTCCGGATGGCGGCGGGGAGATTCCCGCTGGTCAGCTCCGAGGGGAGCGCCCCGCCCTTTTCCTCCACCGCAGCATAAGCGCCGGCGATATTACCGGAAATACGGTCGATCTCGCTCCGTACGCTCATATCGCCGCCAGCGCCTCCTCGATATCGTTGGACAGGCTTACGGTGCCGCCGGAGGTATACCCGGCGGGGATGGTCACACTGACGGTGGTCAGGCCGTCCATAGAGGCGGAGACGCTGCCGTTGTTGGGCATGGAGCCCGTGACCTTCTCGCCGCCTACATAGGCAGTCTTCTCCGCCAGAATATTGGCGGCAGCCGCGTCCGCGTCGGTGGTATCAACGAAGTTGTCCGGAATGGCCTCCACCGTCACGCCGGAGAGCACCTTGCCCTCAGCAGGAGCCACCGTCTGCGTAGTCTTTGCGGGCGTGACTGTCCTGGCCTCGGGAATGATCTTTACCTCGCCCTTGCCGCTGTGGGACCCGGCGGGAATGGTGAAGGAAGGCTCCTCCGCCGTAAGGGTTTTGGTGACATCGCCGTTTTTCACCATGGTGCCGGTGGTGACCTTCCCATCGGCGGTGACGATAATTTTTCCCGTCAGCACGTCCCCCGCCTCCGCGGTGACGGATGTGACGTCCTGATACGCCTCGGGGATAGGCGCCACGGTCACATCCGACAGGCCATAGTACCCGGCGTCCGGGGTGACGTTCTGCTGGAGCTTGGTGGGGGTGACGGTCTTGGACTGCAAACTGTAGTCTCCGCCGCCGGCCACACCGGAGACGGTGCCGCTGCCGTTGTGGTAGCCCTTGGGAATGGTATAGGTATCGCCCTCCTGGACGGTGGCGGACACCGCGCCGCGGTTCTCGATACTCTCCACCGCTGCGGCCAGCTTGTCCAGGCCGTCCGTGTTCTGGGCCATGCCCAGTTCCACCAGCTTGGCTCGGATGGTGTTCCGGTCTGTCTGGATTCTGGTAATTTCTGCTGCTACGCTCAAGATGTAATCCTCCTTCAAATCGTTTCGAGTAAAATCTCAATGTTGCCCACGGCGGTCTCCACCGCCGCTGCCGTGATGGGAAGCGTTTTGTCGCCGTCAAAGCCGTCCGCCGTATCAACGGAGATGACGTTTCCGGACCGTTTCAGGCCGTGGCCGAATTGGCAGAGCGTCCCTTCCTCAACGGACCCCATGTCCACTGCCGCGGCCTTTCCCTCCTCATTGAAGCCGACCACCTGCCCGGGGAGGCCGCGGAGCACGTCCTGCTTCCGGTCCAGCTCCTGCTGCCACAGCTCCGGCGTGGGCAGGCGGGCGTCTTCTCCGGGGGCCGCGCCGGTGAGGATCATCCCCAGATCCGTCCAGACGGTGGGCAGCACCACGTCGCCGTCCCGCGTGCCGTATACCCCGGCGTACAGGCGGATACCGGGATCTTCCAGCATCTCCCAGGGGATGGAGCACTCGCCGGATCCGTCCAGCAGTACGGACCGGGACTCCTCGCCCGCCCGGAACACCGCCGTGCGCTTCATGCCGTCCCAGTCCGCTGAGAACTCGAACCGCACCGGGTAGACGTTGGCCGAGCCGCTGGTGACGGTCTCCCGCTGGCGGAGGGTCAGCTTGTTTTTGTCTACGTAAAGAGTAAACATTTTGTTTTCACCTCCATTTTTTCACCTCCACACTGAGGTGGATTACAGAGAAAGTTGCCGGGGAGCGTGCAACGGCGGATTGTACAAAAATTTTGGTTCTGGCGTACCAGGAAGATCGGGGTATGCAGGGGCGCACAGTGTGCACCCGTCCGACACGCACAGAAGCTCCGGAGAACAGGCTCACACCGACCCGGCGCGCCGGGTCGTCGCGCCCTACAAAGATCCACCGGATTTTCTGATAAACAAAAGCAGTCCCGGAACCTCTCGGTTCCGGGACTGCTTTTTATTTGCTCAGGCCCTTGGCGGCGGCCCACTCCTCGGCGCGGTGTTTGAAGGTCGTGCGGGAGATCCCGAGCTCCTCGCCTGCGCGGACAGCCGTAACACGGCCATGCCACCAGTCCTCCGCCAGCTCCTCGAAGAACTCCGGCATGGGGATTCGTCTCCGCCCGAAACGGACCCCGCGCTCTTTTGCCGCCGCTATACCCTCCGCCTGCCGCTGGCGGATGAACTCCCGCTCCGTCTGCGCCACGTAGCTGAGCAGCTGGAGGACGATATCCGCCACCAGCACGCCGGTAAGATCCCGATCCGCCCGGGTGTCCAGCAGAGGCATGTCCAGCACCACGATGGCGATCCCCCGCCCTTTGGTCAGGTCCGCCCACTGCTCCAGGATCTCCTCGTAGTTGCGTCCCAGACGGTCAATGCTTTTGACCACCAGGATGTCCCCGCACTCCAGCAGCCGGGTCAGCCGGAGGTACGCGGGGCGCTCGAAATCCTTCCCGGACTGCTTCTCTACAATAATGTGTTCCTCCGGTACGCCGAATTCCCGCATGGCGATGAGCTGACGATCCTCTTTCTGCGCTTTGGTGGAGACACGGACGTAACCGTAAGTTTGTCCTGACATTCTAACTCCCCCCTTGAAAATTTGTCAGAATATCAGCTTATTTTAGCGTAAAGGGCGAGCTTTGTCTGCCTGATTCCTATATTTAACAGAAAAGCGCCTGTTGAAATTTTGCTTCAACAGGCGCTTTTTATGCACATTAGGGCGGAATTTAGTGAGAAAAAACCATACTTTGATTACATTTCCCGCGTCCAAAATTTAAGTTCAAAAAATTTTGGAAACAGACTAAACTTTTTGAAATTCTGGCCGAATAAGTAAGTGAGCACAGTTAACGCAGGGCGTGCAAAAAAAGTATACATTATTTGCACGGCGAACGGGGAGGCAGCTATGCAGGCTCAGAAAACTGCATCCGACAGAGCGAACCAGTACACGGTCATCAAGGTGCGCCTCCATCCCACGGCAGAGCAGACGGAGCTGATCGAGAAGACCTTCGGCTGCTGCCGCTACCTCTGGAACAAGATGCTCGCCGATGCCCGTGAGTTCTACGCGGCTACAGACCTCCAGTACATCCCCACCCCGGCCCACTACAAAAAGCAGGCCCCCTTTCTCAGGGAGGTGGACAGTCAGCCGCTGTGTACCGTGCATCAGAATCTGCGGAAAGCGTTCCTGAACTTCTTCCGCAACCCCTCGGCTTTTCAGTATCCGAGGTTCAAGGCAAAGAAGGATAAAAAGGATGTCTTCACCGTCTACTGCCGCCAGTACCGCACAGGCCCTTCTATCTATCTGACGGACAAAGGCATCCAGATGCCCAAGCTGGGCGAGGTCCCGGCGACGCTCCACCGCAGGCCGCTGCACTGGTGGTCCCTGCGGTCCGTGACAGTCAGCAGGACGCGGTCCGGCAAGTATTTCTGCTCCATCGTCTTCGGTTACGAGGCGAGGACGCCGGAAGCGGCGGTCCCCACACCGGAAAGTACCATTGGATTACAGGCTTCCCCCGCTTGCTTCTATATCGACAGCGAGGGCTGCTGTCCGGATCTTCCGGAGACGGCCAGGGCCCAGGAGAAGCTTCGGCGGATGCAGCAGCGCCTCTCCCGTATGGAGCGGGGTTCCCAGAATTACGAGAAGCAGCTGCAAAAGATCCGTCTCCTCCACGAGCACATTGCCAACCAGCGGAGAGACTTCATCCACAAGGAATCCCGGCGGATAGCCAACGCCTGGGACGCCGTGTGTGTGAAGGATGTCAACCTGGTGGAGTTGGCCCGGACGGGGCAGGCTGCGGGCGCGGGCTTCGGGATGTTCCGGGAGTGCCTGCGATACAAGCTGGAACGGCAGGGAAAACATTACATCGCCGTCAGCGGAAGCGCGGAAACGGCGGAGGAGATCAAGCAGTCAGGTTTGGCGCAGCTTTGCGCCTGACATATAAATTACCCCAGCTATACCGGTCGGAACGCCGGTGAAATGCCTGTGACGCGGCTGGGAAGCGCTGACCGGAGCGGCAGCGGAGCTGCCCTTGCGGTCAACGCTTCCCGGAGATCCGTAAGTAGGAATAAAAGATGGCGACCCCGCCACGCGGGCGAGCCGGAAGCCCCGCGAGGGGCAGTTCATTCAGCATAATAATTTTTGCTATGCGAAGAAAACCGGCGCGAAGGAACGCGCCGCAGCGGAATTAAGGAGGCAGTCATGCTGAAGCTATCCCTGACCCCAGGCGAATACCTGACCATCGGCGACAACATCGTCGTCCAGCTCTACCGGTCCACAGATGGACGCTCCTACCTGGGCATTGACGCCCCCCGGGAGGTCCCGGTGGTACGCGGCAGCGTACTGGAGCGGGAGGGCGGGCAGCGGCCCGCGCACCTGCTGGACGTGCAGCCCAGGGGACAGAGATCAGAGTTTCCTGTTTAGGTTTCTGCCGGTCCTAGGCCGGTTGAAATATATCCCGCGCCGGACGCCGGCATCCCGTGGCCACGGGTGCCGGAACTAAGGCGCTACACAACCTGTGCTTCGGTAAAAGGATGCTCCGGGGCACATTAAACAGACTTGAAAGGAGTTTCAACAATGCGTATCCAACACAACATCGCAGCTATGAGTTCCTATCGGAACTACACCAACAATGTCTCCGCCGTCAACAAGAACCTGGAGAAGCTGTCTTCCGGTTACAAGATCAACCGCGCCGGTGACGACGCCGCTGGTCTGGCCATTTCCGAGAAGATGCGCGCCCAGATCTCCGGTCTGGAAGCCGCTCAGAAGAACGCCAAGGACGGTATCTCCCTGGTGAAGACCGCTGAAGGCGCCCTGCAGGAAGTCCATGACATGCTCAACCGCATGGTCACCCTGGCTACCCAGTCCGCCAACGGCACCTATGACAACGAGACCGACCGCTATCAGCTTCAGAAGGAAGTCAACCAGCTCAAGACCGAGATCGACCGTATCGCCGACAGCGCCAACTTCAACGGCATCCAGCTGCTGGACGGCTCTATGGCCGCCAAGAGCGCCATCAGCGGTGTGGCTGACGCCAAGCTGACGATCGTGGCCGACGGCCAGCTGGCCGGCAAGGAGGCCCAGCCCGGCGTGTTCACCGCGGATCTGAGCAATGCCATGCTGTCGAATGACTCTGATACTGATCTGACAGGCAAGTTCACAGTTGCAGGCAATAAGGTTGAAGTTACTGTGAAGGCCCATGACCAGCTGAGCGGCCAGGATCTGGCCAAGGCTATTGTGAGCGCACTTGGCACCGATTTTCAGGATGCGGATAAGAATTCCTACGATATCAGCGTCGAGAACGGCGTGATCACCTTCACCCAGAAGGACATCCCCGCCGCGGGCCTGGATACGATGAAGGCCTTTAACTTCGAGTATACTACAACCGGTCTGAACGCCCACCCCACTACCGGCGCTGTCAAGTTCAGCAACCAGGGCGGTGAAAACGATGTCACGGTGAAGGTCGAGCCGGTCTCCAAGGCCAATGAGCGCATTTACGCCAAGGCGGAGATGACGCTGGACAAGAACAGCGTCTATGACGGCGCCGCCCTGAAGATCGGCGACACTACCTATGTGTTCGCGGTGGGCGCGGACAGCCAGTACAAGGATTACGCCAACGTGGTTGACCTGACGGACAAGGTTGCCACCGACACGAACCTGTTCAAGGTCGCCGCTGGCCGCCTGACCACCGCCGCCGCCGACAACAAGAACTTCATCGTCGGCACCGACGTCAACAGCGCCACGATCACCTTCACCGAGAAGGAAGGCGGCGTGGACTACGCCAAGAACAACCTGGCCGGTAAGAACGGCGTCTCCGCGGGCGACGAGGCCGCTGGCGATGCCACTAAGGCTAACTGGGCTGGCCTGATCCAGACCGGTAAAGTGAACACCGGCAAGAGCACCAACGGCCTGGTCCTGCAGATCGGCGACACCTCCGACAGCTACAACCAGATGCGCGTGTCCATTGAGGACTGCCACACCGCCGCTATTGGTATTGATGGCGTGGACATCTCCACCCAGGCTGGCGCGCAGGCCGCTGTTGACAAGATCAAGAGTGCCATCAACTACGTCTCCGACGTTCGCGGTACCCTGGGCGCTACCCAGAACCGTCTGGATCACACCATCAACAACCTGTCCGTGATGCGCGAGAACATCCAGGATGCCGAGAGCACCATCCGCGACACCGACATCGCCGAGGAAATGATGGCCTACACCAAGAACAACATCCTGGTGCAGTCCGCCCAGGCCATGCTGGCCCAGGCCAACCAGATTCCTCAGGGCGTTCTCCAGTTGCTGGGCTAATCATTATTCTAATCCTATACATCTTCCCCGGCGGAGCATCCCGCCCCGCCGGGGATACCCGGCACGTACCACGAGGAGGATCGTGACATGGAAGAAAAAGCACAGTCCCAAGCTAAGTCCAAATCCAATCAGAAGTGGATTATCCTTCTGCTTCTGCTGCTGATCGTTCTGATGGGTGTAATTCTGGCAGTTGTCCTGCTTCGGGACAATACCCAGAGCATCTCGGACAATGACACGCCTATGGTCGGTTACTCCACAGAGGCGAAAGTCATGCTGGATGAGGATTCCCTTCAGGCCGCCGTGGATGAAGCTATGGAAAACGCGGAAAAGGCCCAGGTTGCTCTGCAATATCAGAACAATGCCTACAGCACCGACGGCAAGACCTTTTCGTGTTATATCATCAATGCTCCAACCAATCTCTACGATATGTTCCTTACCATTTTTGCCGACCCGGAATTGACAGACCAGCTCTATCTGACTGGGCTGATCCCTCCCGGCAGCGGTTTCGAGGAGATCACGCTGGATCACGAGCTGGAGCCCGGAGATCATACCGTATACGTTGCGGTGACGCAGGTGGATACGGATGAAAACGGGAACCAGGTGATTGCACACCAGGTCATGCACACCATTGAGTTTCATGTCACGAAACCGTGATCCCATCTGTTTCAGTTTTTACTGATACAAATAATAACGATAAGGAGAAAACTATTATGAAGTCCATGAATCTGAAGCGTTTTGCTTCTATGGTCCTGGCCAGCGTGATGGCTCTGGCTCTGACCGTCCCCGCCTTTGCCGCAGCCGCCACCTCTACCATTACCGGTAACTATGCGGAGATCACGCTGAGCGTGACCGTCCCCGACAGCGGCGAGGCCGTCATTAACCCCTATGGCCTGCCCTACAAGATGGGCGACTTCAGCGTCACCGGTCAGAAGATCGTCACCACCGCCCCCCTGCTGATCCAGAATAAGAGCACCGCTCCTCTCAGTGTCTCGGCGAAAGTTACCGGAACAGCGGGAACCGGCGTTACCCTGTTGGCCAACACCGGCAACTTTGCCAGCGGTGAGACGGCCAAGGAGCTCAAGGTCCAGTTCCAGGCGTTTGAGGCTCTCACCGTCAACGCGGACAACGCCAGCGACAAGGATACTCTCATTCCTCTGTTCATCGCTCTGAAGGACTCCGATGCAGCGCTGACTGCTGATGTCACCACTAGCGCTGTAGATGCTGCCGGCACTCTCGTTCTGAGAGAGGGCAAGGATGGCGAGCTGCAGAACGGCGGCGCCGCGTTCTTCCGCCTGGCCGGTGAGGCTGCGAAGAAGGCTACATGGGCGGAGACCGATACTTTCAGCGCCAAGATTGCCTTCACCTTCGAGCCCTATGCCAACGGATATTCCCGGCCCGCTGGTTCGATTGCAGGCGCTGGCGGTGCTGCTGCAGTAAATAATGCCGGCACTCTGGAAGTTACGCTGACTCCCAGTCTGCCTACTGGCGTTACAGTTGCGACGTGGACGTGGCAGTCCAGCGATGAAAGTGCGCTTACAGTTGAGGCTAAGGCGACCCCCGCTGATGGTACAGTCGCAACCGTGACCAATAAGGTTGCTACTGCCAGCGGTACGGCTCATGTTACCGGCGTAGTTATTACTGCAACCGGTACCGGCAGTGACGGCCTGCCCTATAGCGCCACGATCACCCTCCAGGCCACAGGTAACCCCTGATTGGTTAGCTAATCACAATTTTTAACTGAATGATCCCCGGGCCGCGCGGCGCAACCGCCCGCGCGGCCCCTTTGTAAGAGGAAACAGGCCATGAAGCGAAAACGGCTGCTCTGCGCCGTATTGGCGCTGGTTCTGCTCTTTTCCGCACCGTCCGCGGCGCTGGCGGCAAACGCCAACAACATGCGGACTACCGTGATCGACGGGGATGGAGTCAGACTTCCCTATATTCAGGTGACCATCCCGAGCCGGGGCACGGTGTACATCAACCCGTTCAAGCTCCCCATAGCCATCGGCGACGGCGAAGTGAAAGACCAGATCTTCTCCGCTCCCGCGAACATCGCCAACAAGAGCAATGTTCCGGTGGAGGTGGACATTACTGTGTTCGGTACGCTGAAACCGGGAAGCGACATGCACCTGGTCAGCTCCCCGACGGGCGGTACCGGCACGGCGAAGAACGCGTTTGTGTATTTTGAAATACAGCAATCCGATTCGGATGACCCGGAGGACGTAACCTGGGACTCCGCCTACGACCCGGCAAAACACGCTGCGGTGATTGAAAACAGGGTGGTGACATATCCGGTAAAACTGACCCTTCCCGCCAGGACCCTGGACGGCGAGGTCGCGCCGGGGGGCTACGCTCCCTTCCGTCTGTCGGGCGATGCGGTTAAGAAGCCTACAAATCCGTGGACTGAACTGGACGGCATCGACGTAATCATAACCTATACCTTTACGCCGCTGCCCTATCCTGCCAGTTAATCCACCATGCTGTGCGGCCGCGTCAGCGGCCGTGCAGCTTTTTCCTATGGACATCAATTTTTGACATGCAGGGTTTTGGGTGACCAGAAATGTTAATGTAGGGGCGCACAGTGTGCGCCCGTTCTATCGACACGCACAGCAGCCCTTGAGAAGCGGGCGCACACTGTGCGCCCCTACACTGGATTTTTCGCAGCCGGAAACGGCTTGCAGCCCTATCAGTCCTACGCTTTTTCCTATGGAGGAACTACCATGAAAATGAAGAAATTTCTGACGCTGATGCTAACGGTTGCGTTTTTGTATACGTCGGCCCTGCCCGCCTGGGCGGCGGAGGGGGGATTACCCTCTGTCCCGGAGCAGGAGGGGACGGTCCGGCAGGAGGAGAACAATCCGTCTATCGATGTTCCGGAGCCTGATGAGGGCTCGGAGCCGGTTGATCCGGCCCCGGACCCTGATGAGACCCCGGATCCGGTCCTGCCCGATCCTGTGGATCCTGTAGAACCCGTGGAACCTGTGGAACCCGACGGAGGTGAAACCACAGATACGGAGGCCGGAGACGATCAGGACCCCGGCGACGGGGAAGATGACGGCGAGGGGGAAGACCCGGCGGACCCGGAAGATGGGCCCCTGGAGGAAGAAGACCCGGAGGAGGAAGATCCCGAGGAGGACCCCGAGGACGAAGCCCCGGAGGAGGAGAGCCGCATCATTGATGTGCTGGTCCCTGCCAACAGCCATGTCACCATCAATCCCTATCGGATGAAGGTGGCTGCAAGCTATGGCGAGACCACGGATCAGATTGTCCATGACCCCCAGGCGGTGACCAGCTACAGCGATTTCCCGGTGCAGGTTTCCGCCCAGGCGGTGGGCAGGCTCTCGTCGTGGAGCACGGCCCGGTTTGCTGCCACTCCTCCGGCAAACGACGCCAAGGAGAAAGAAATCTTCATGTACGTGGAGTTCCAGGATGACCCGACCCTCTGGATCGGCGCTTACGGTGACTGGCCTAACCAGATTCTGGTGACGGACTGGGGCATGGAAAAAGAGAACGTCATGACACTGGATGCCTTTGGTGTTGGGTATTTTCGTCTCCTCGGTGCGATGACGAATTTTCCGGATATCATGTGGGGCGAGGAGGACGTACCGGACGTGATCCTGGCGTTTACCTTCTCCCCGGCAGAGATGCAGCCGGTTCCCGTGCCGGAGGAGGAGCTTCCGTTGTGGGAGGACCTTCCGGTAATGGAAGCTTTTCCGGCAGACCAGGCTTTTCCAGCAGGGGAAGACGATCCGGAGGAGCCAGTGACCCCGGAGGACATGGAGGCGGATTATGGTTGGTGACAAGCGAAATGAGATGTGGTCCATTATAGCAGACAAGGACCTGCGTCCCACTTATTACGACCGGTTTCACTGCCTTGCGTCAGGGTGTGAGCTGTCCTGCTGCATCGGCTGGAATATCGTATTCGATAAGAAGGACTATCTGTCCATGAAGCAGCAGGATGCCTCCCCGGAGCTGGCGGAGCGGCTGGGCCGGGCGCTGCATCGTATCAGGGATGGTAGATGCGACGACAATGTTTATGCCGAGTTCAACCTGCCCAACGGCGTGTGCCCTCTGCTGCGTAACGACTGCCTCTGCGCCCTTCAGGCGGAAAAAGGTTCCGACGCCTTACCCTGGGTATGCAAGATTTTCCCTCGAGATGAAAAGTATTTGCCCTCCGGCTACATGGAGCGCTCTCTGAGCCCCGCCTGCGAGGGGGTACTGGCTTTGCTGTGGGAGCTTCCGGAGGGAGTTGACTTTGTCTCCGACCCGCTGCCTAAGGAGAAATGGCGTAAGCTGACAATGGTCGGCGATGTGTCGCTGATCCGATATTATGCAGATATCCGGGAGCTGTGTATAGACTTTTTGCAGGACCGGCGCTTCCCGCTGGCCCGGCGGATTCTGATGATGGGCATGGCGCTGCGGGAACTGGTGGACGGAGAGAAGGATATCCCCGGCTGGCTGGCCCGGTCCCGGGCCATGGCGAATACTCTTGCCTCCGGCGGCTTTCCGGAGGAGCCGGAGCAGGAGAAACTTCAGGCGATGCTTTTAATGAACATTTTCCAGATGCTGCGTACATTCTACACCACCAACCCGGAGTTGCAAAAAATCCAGGAAGATCTTATCACATGCTTTGGGATGTCTCTCTCCGGCGACCTCGGGACTCTCTCGCTGGCGCCTTATTATGCCGCCCGGGAGCGTTTTGAGCAAAACTTTGGAGACAGGGAATATTTCTTTGAAAACCTGGTGGTTTCTCTGCTGTTTCAGCTGCACCTTCCAGACCCCGCCTCGGTTGAGACGCTGTGGAAAAGCTATGTAAACTTCTGCAATGTGTACGCCCTCTACCGTTTCGCGGCGGTCATGAGCTGCCGCGAGGGGGCGGCGGGGGACAAGGCGGAGCTGTTCCGGATGATGGTCTATATCAGCCGCGTCCTGATCCACAACAGCACCCGGCGTGCCGAGCTCCGGGATGAACTGTTCCAGAACGACAGCGCCACCTTGGCGCATATGGCAATTTTGCTAAGTGGCTGATATTGAAAAATCGGTTTGGTCTGTTGCCCGCCTTTATTTGTAGAAAAAATTAGCCGGGAAGTTGCACATCACTGAGCAACTTTCCGGCTAATTTATTGTAGTATAGAGGGGGAAATCTATTTTGTATAGCGTGGACTGAAAACCTGATCCATCCATGTAGGGGCGCACAGTGTGCGCCCGCAAACCGAAGGGCCTATGCGAGGTTCGTCAATGCGGTTCTGCCCTTTATAGCAATCATCAAAAATGCAGACAGTAACCCCCTCTCCGTCACCGCCTTCAGCGGTGACACCTCTCCCAAAGGGAGAGGCAAGGGGCGCAAAGCGTTCATGATCTTGGCTCCCCCTTCGGGGGAGCTGTCAGCCGAAGGCTGACTGAGAGGGCGTCACCGCATATTGCCAGGAATTTTGCTGTTTGCTATAGAAGCGGGCGAGCAATGCTCGCCCCTACACAGATACATCTGATTTTCAGATCCATCCGCATAAAGCAGAATTCCCCGCAATTTTGATTTTACCGCTGGACCTCCCCGAACAGCGCCCAGGTGTTGCTGCCGGTCACCTTCACGTCGATGTACTGCCCCACCAGGGACGTATCCCCTTTCAGGTGTACCAGTCGTCCGCCGTGGGTCCGGCTGGAGAGGGGCCACACAGGGTCTCCGCTCTCGCCGTCCACCAGCACCCGGACGGTACGGCCTACATAGGCGTGGTGCAGCTCGCCGGAGATGCGGTTCTGGCTGTCCAGCAGCTTGTCGAACCAGACCTGTTTCTCCGCCCGGGAGACGGGGTCCGGCAGCTTCGCCGCCGGGGTCCCGGGCCGGGGGGAGTAAATGAAGGTGAACAGTGCATCGTAGCGCACTTCCTCAATGAGGGAAACGGTCTCCATGGCCTCCTCCTCGGTCTCGCCGGGGAAGCCGATAATGATGTCGCTGGTGAGTACCACGTCCGGCATAGCCGCCCGGGCCATGCGGACCTTCTCCAGGTACTGCTCCCGGGTATAGCCCCGGTTCATGGCCTTGAGCACCCGGCTGCTGCCGGACTGGACGGGGAGATGGAGCTGATGGGCCACGTGGGGGCAGGCGGCCATGGTCTCAAAGAGCTTCTGCCCCGCGTCCTTGGGGTGGCTGGTCATGAAGCGGATGAGATAGTCCCCGGGAATCTTGTCGATCTCCCGCAGGAGGTCCGCGAAGTCCATAGGCGAGTCCAGATCCTTGCCGTAGGAGTTGACATTCTGGCCCAGAAGGGTGATCTCCTTGTAGCCCTCCTCCACCAGACCCCGGACCTCGGCGAGAACGTCCGCAGGCTCCCGGCTCCGCTCCCGGCCCCGGACGTAGGGCACGATGCAGTAGGAGCAGAAGTTGTTGCAGCCGTACATGATGGAGACCCAGGCTTTCACGCCGCTCTCCCGCACCACCGGCAGGCCCTCGGCGATGGAACCGTGTTCGTTTTCGATAGAGAAGACGCGCTTTTTCTCGGTGTAGACGCCGTACAGCAGCTCCGGGAACTTCCACAGCGCCTGGGGCCCGAAGACCAGGTCCACGTGGCGGTAGGAGTTTTTGATCTTATCCGCCACCACCTCCTGCTGGGCCATGCAGCCGCAGAGGCAGATGATGAGATCCGGGTTTTTCTCTTTGGCGTGGACCAGCTGACCCACCACGCCGAAGACCTTCTTCTCCGCATTCTCCCGGATGGCGCAGGTATTGATGACAATGACGTCCGCCGCGTTGGGGTCCTGGGTAAAGCCGCACCCCATGTCCCGCAGCATCCCCATGAGGCGCTGGCTGTCCGCCACGTTCTGCTGGCACCCGTAGGTGTCCACCATGGCCAGAGGCTGGCGGTCCCGCTGGTGATAGAGAGCAGCTAAACGCTGGGTAAACTCCTCCTGCCGCCGGACAGCCCCGGCGGGGAGGACGACTTGTGTTCTGTCCAAGGGTATTCTCCTCATATATAATGTAGTAATAAGCTATTATACAGGGAAATAGCAGAAAACGCAAGCGGCAGGAGAAGCAAACATAGAAATCCGTTTTTGCCGCCGCTCTGCGGCGGCACCGGCTTGTATCTTCCGTCAGCCCGGGAGCTGCCCGCCCCCGGACCCCGGGCTTACTTTTGTTACGCGACAAAAGTAAGCAAAAACGCGCTTGAACCTACGGTTCAAGACTCCCTCATTTATTACGGGAGAGTTTATTTTTTTGCGCTCATCCTGTAGTCCGTCCGGGCTACCGGAGTGCTGGTGTGGTTTCAGCTGCGATGCGTCTATTTTAGGATGTCGTCTTGGTCCCTACCGTATTACGCGAGGGGAGCTCCCCGGGGTGCGGGGTTGAGGATTTGTCGTC
>JAAVHD010000003.1 GCA_014799915.1 Oscillibacter sp. | reverse complement strand
ATTGCCATTCAAAGGCTAAGCTCTGTCTGACAAAAAAATATTGCTCAAAGATACTGTACGGACAAAATAGGTACATGAGACACTATGAATTAGCAAAAGAGTAGCGGAAACGTAACCATGGACGTGAAGAATCCGACCTGAAAGGTATTGGACCATACAAGCGATGCATTTAGTCTCTACCGGGGCACAGTGCCATCTTTTCCATGCAACTCTACACTCATGTAACTGCTCGGTAACAGGCTATGGTACTGGCTGAGATGTATCCAAGGGGAAAATAGTGTTTTCTCCAATGATAGCTAAGGGTCACTAGGTATTTGGTGACTCTTGGTTATTGGATGGATAATTGCAGATTATTTGTTGTCAGATCACAACGTTTCCTTCCTGCCCCCCTTTCTCAATTCTACCGCCGCAATAATGAAAACAGGCATGATTAATTGCAGGTATCAAAACAAAGGTACCATAACAGATAGCGCAAGGTCATACTTACATACTAAGAATTGCCCTTTCTATAAGTAAAAAAGTGTGTTATCACAATTTGTCGAAAGATGGAATGACGTTTCATGTTAATATCTGAATCACCACATTAAAAGTTGGTTAAATAGCAGTGTATCTCACTAGGGTCACGCGATCGAACGAGTTTGTCATGTGTTGATGAAAAAATAAAAAGTATGAGTCAAACGAAAAAACTGTAAAAATAGAAGTCGGCAAATTTCTTGTCGAAATTTGTCGACTTCTTGCAATAAGAGGTTAAAATCGATTTTTCTCTGAACCCATTGTGGCAGAAGGGATTGGAGTAAAAATCTGACATCACATCGAAATAAAAGATTTCTTTCTTGTTTAGCGGTGTTCGTCTTACATCAGTCGTTCAGAATGCCCTTGTACCTGATTTACTGCCTCAAATAGCTCTTTGTTTATGATTGCTGGATGATGTCCATGTATCAGGAACTTCTCCAACTCTCCCCTGTTTTTGATCTGCTTCCCGGAAAATAAATCTTCCACAAAGGTTTTCTGAAGTAAAACATCTCCAGTGTATTTTTCATTTCGCAGCAGCTTGCTGATCGTCTCACGACTCCAACGTATTTTTCCTGTCGGCGATGAGATCCGATGCTCATACAGCCAATTCGCGATCGACCCAAGGCTATGTCCATTTGCCCGCATCTCAAACATTTGCCGAACAATTCTTGCTTCTGGCTCATCGATCACCAATTGGCCATTATCGCCTCGCTTATAGCCAAAACAGACAAATTCGGCATAGCCGGAGGTTCCGTGCTCAAATCCCCGCTTGATGCCCCATTTGATATTTCGGCTCATATCCTCGCTCTCCGCTTGGGCAAAGGCGCAGTACGCAGTCAGCAACACCTCTATCCGCTGTTCATTCAACCACATGTTTTCCTGCTCGAAGTAGACCTCCACTCCCAAACCTCGCAGGCTACGCAGCGACTGGAGCATATCAAGGGTATTTCGCCCGAAGCGGCTGATGGACTTTGTCAGGATCAGATCAATTTCTCTTTTCCGGCATTTCCGGATCATTTTATAAAATTCTGGTCGCTCTTTTAGATTTAGACCGGTNGCTCTCTCCGCGAATATACCGGCATTCTTCCAGTTAGGATTTCCTGATATCTTGAAAGTGTAGTATCGCTTCTGTAGCTCAATGCTGCTGGTCTGCTCTTCCAAATCTGTGCTGACCCGGCAGTAAGCAGCTACACGAAGATACCGCAGTTCCATAGGGCATCCATCCTGTGTGGAAGGAATCTCTGTGATTTTTCGCATCCATACACCTCCCACATGTTCTCCTTATCCTATCAAAATATGAAGCTCATGGCAATTGTGTTTTCTGGATTTTTGGTGCGTTTGAGNTTCTCCTGCTGTACCGCCATAAATATCTCATCAGAAATAATGGNCTCATGGGAACCGGTGTAGAGATACCGTTCCATGAGGCCGTCGTTTTCTATTTGGGTCGCACCAGTGCTGACNGTTTTCTGGAGCAACACCCGCCCGGTATACTTTTCGTTGGAGAGCAGTTTGTCAATTGCCTCCCGATTCCACTTGGATCTGCCCGTGGGAGAAAGGANGCCCCGCGCCTCCAANCCAGCAGCGATTTTCCCCAGGCTTTTCCCCAATANATACTGCTCAAATATCCAGCATACAANCTGAGCCTCATCAGGATTCACCANCAGTTCGCCATCAGGGCCAATTTCATATCCATAGCACTTTCGATTAGCCATCTTGGAGCTGCCGTCCTGAAAGCCCTTTCGCAGGCCAGCCTTGATCGCTTCGCTTTTTTGTATTGCATTCATTTTAGTTTTCCTCCACAAACAAAAATGCCGCAGCGCTTTCACTGCGGCATAATGATTTTGCTATCATTCTGTATATAAAAAGTCACAGGCCGTCATCTTGGTGCGCTGTCAATTCATCGTGTAACAATCAGGCAAGATAGATGCCTCACATTACTTTGTCCCTCCAGGACAATAAATTACGAAAAGATATAGAAAATGTGCTATTTTAGCTGGTTTCCAAAGTGTTTCAGCAATATTTTAAAGTAATCCATTTCTCCCTCAAGATGGAGATTATCCGTCAAAGAATATTCTTCCAGAATAACTGTGACACACTTTCGCCCTCTGCCATCCTCTTTAGGGTGGGCCATACTGTTCAGGACATTTTTGAACTGCGGATAATTGTGTTTATGAGTATATAATAAAATTTCAAAATCACGTACTGTCATGATATAACAGATTGGATCGTTGAGAAACATTTCCGATATAGACTGCTCAATGATTGCAGTATTTGAGAATTCATCATATAACAGAATAATTTTAAGCAGAGGGGTTGGTGTGACGGGAAACAATTCACTATAGCTACTTTGGAGTTGTTGATAGGCTTCTTGGATTGTGTTCCGATAAAACCGATCTATTGTGTCTGTGTTCGGAACTTGCTGCCTGCCGTCCAATCCAAGAAGAGCTGATTTTGCTTCTACAATAAGTCGTGCACTACCAAAGTCAAAATAGAAGTCTGACTGCTTTTTTCGTCCTTCCTCCAAGTATCTCCACTCTCCTACGGAGCAATAGGTATTTGCCAAGTCGGTAATATAGTCTTCAAATAAAAGCCCAAAGGCATTTACAAAAGTTTGCTGCTTCTTTTCCCTATAATAATCCCGCACTACCCAATACAATCCATTACCAATCAACATAGCAACAAGATACATACTGGACATGATAGTGATACCAGTTTTTTGTGTCTTAATAAACGGCTTCGAGTAAAGGAGCTGTTTTTCTAAAGGGCTATCCCTCAGTTCTCCATAAGTGCAAGTGTATTGTGCGACAAATGTCTTGATATTTTCCTCAGTCAGAACAGATGATTCTTTGCGGTGATATAAAGTGGGCGGAGCATTGAGTGGTAGCGGATTTTGAAGACAAAGCCAAAAAATAGTAAATAAAGCAGCGATATAATCGTTTGCGCTGTATCCAAAAGTTTCTTTTACAATTCCGTCAACATCAATCAATGCGCGATGTTTAAAGTCTTTTGCAGCAAGAAGAATGTAATAGTTGCGGCTAAACCGCTCAAAGGCCCATAGCATTCTACTGTGCTGAAACTGCTCGGCAGTCATACCAAGTATAATTCTGAATATGTTGTCTAAAGGAAGATTGGGGTCATTAAGCGCATCGGGCGTGTGATGCTCATTGTCGTAGTCCCTATATAAATTGACAAGTTGCTCCACAGAGCATTTTTTCTTTCCATCACGGTAATCATTGCTGTGTTTTACTGCTAAATAGTCTATACTCGGTATGTCCCAGGCTGACAAGACTACACATAACCGCTGTGAACGGCCATATCGCAAAACTGGAATTTCGACTTTCATAGTGCTCTCTTGTGCCTTAAACATTTCAATCGACCGCTCAGCAAAGCGGAGGATAAGCCCATCGGTGTTTATCTTCTTTATTTCAGTGATAAAATCCATGTATTGATCTCCTATGTGCCTTGACAAATATCCAATCGTATTAAACATATTTGTGTATCCGTCTTCCACTTCCTTAATATGTTTCAGTTTTAGATCTCTTACCTAATTAACAGCCAACCTTGCTTTCTGATCCAACCACAAGTGCAAATCCGCAACGATCTCTGGGAAAGCGTTCACTCCACCTCCCTTGCCCGTTTAACGGTCATTCCCTGAGCTTGTGTCCCCCCGAGAATAAAGAAGGGCTGATTGTTTGTGAAGTCGTATAGGCCTTGCAGACAAGTTCCTCATATGCGGCATCATCAAATAACAAAGTTGTTTCAAGCCCCCACTAGTGGAGAACTTCCATCGTGCTCCGGCTATGCATTCAACCTTGAATGACATATATCATCTATATTCTCCTCCTGCCGTGCGTTGATCCGGCAGTAATCCACGATCTAAGGATGCCTTTCTGTAGTAGGACGCCTGCCGACAATATCAGGTGTTCTGATTGGATTTTGCAAATCCATACCCTCTACAACAATTTTCTCTATCCTGATTTTATCAGAATGCCAGTCCGATGGCAAACCTATTTTTTCAGATTTTTGCTTCGCTTCTGCGTTTCTTTCGGAACCGCATGGAACATCTCATCAGAAATAATGGTCTCACGGGAACCGGTGTAGGGATACCGTTCCATGTGACCACCATTTTCTATTTGAACCGTGCCGGTGCTGAACATTTTCTGAAGCAACACCCGCCCAGTGTATTTTTCATTAGAGAGACGTTTGTCGATCGCTTCCTGGTTCCGCTTGGATCTGCCGTGGGAGAAAAGATACCCTGCCGCTCCAGACCGACAGCAATCTTTCCCAGGATTTTCCCAGATAGATACTGCTCAAATATCCAACATATCACCTTGAGCCTTATCAGGATTCACCATTAGTTCGCCATCAGCCCCAATCTCATACTCATAGCATTTGCGATGGGCCATCTTGGAGCTACCGTCCTGAAAGCCTTTTCGCGGACCAGCCTTGCTTGCTTCGCTTTTTTGTATTATGTTTATTATAATGTGCCTCCTATAAAAACGCCGCAGTAAAACCACTGCGGCGCAACCAGTTTGCGATATCCTTTTACATAAAAGTTGACAGACCACTCCCTTGGCGGCCTGTCAACCTATCTTGAAAAGCACTGGTGATTTTGATACGATTGCACCCCCTTGCCGCACAGGGGGTGCAAATTCTCTGTTGTTTGGGTCAGAGTGACAAAGGGGGGTGCAGGTTGTAAAGGAAGGGTGCAACCTATTGAGTATTTATTTACAAATCAAGCCGGAGCTGATTCACCTTACATGAGAACATCTTCCGTTCTGTGATTTTATCTTCTGGCCCAACTTCTCCAATCAAAAGCGGGGAGTTTGGGTCGTGCTTTCCACTGTTTGTTCTAACCGCTTTTTCACTATAATTTGCATAGCAATATCGACATCCATTACAACAAGTATTGTAGGCCCCAATATCCAGACTTTCAATGCAGCCACATTCCAACCGTTGATTTTTATCTTTTTTTACATTTAGAGGGCATTGCATTAACTGCCCTAACAGGCGATCATCAATGCATCTTGCGTGTTCAATCCCATATTGCTGTAACTCAATTCCCTCGGCGCAGGTATCCACCCGCAAACCGTAACTGTGGGCAATTTCAGCTATGCTTTTTGCCAGTTGCTCTTGCTGTTCCACAGGAAATCTGCTGGGAGCCAAAGACGCTATATTTTTTTCTGTGTTGCGGTAGAAGTCAAGGAAACTAATCGTACATTTTTTTGTATATGGAGAAAGCCGTTTTGCCAATTCTTCAAAGTAATGAATATGATAATCCATTGTATAAGTTTCGCTGAGAAATATTGGATCATATCGCCATATCACACGGTCAGGCCCAATCAAATCAGATAGTCGCTGAAACGCTGGGACAATAATATTATTTTTGCTTGGTATATTTCTTTCCACATCTACTCCATAGCTATTGAGTGTAAACTGGAAGTAGTACATATAATCTTTCAGGGCATCCAGCTTATCCAGCATAGGTGTCGGATTTTTTGTCCAAATGACAATCCCATCTACCACCTCTGGAGAAAGGCTGATTTGACTAATTTGATGAGCATTCATCGGATTGCGGACGTACACATATCCAGCCTTGATGCGATTTAGAAACCAATTTGAATAATATGTTGGAATGTCTGTCCGTCTACTTGCACTAATAATCATATCTACTGCACCTCTACAATCAATTGTGTGCTGGTACAATTGATTGCACAATTAAACTCGTCCTTGATTTCATCAGGGATTATAAACTTGTTTTGATCTGAAAAATATTCTGATGATCCATCATTATAATCAGAGTTTCTGCGCTTAAAGTGGGATTTTTGGTATGAGAAACAATGCCCTGCATTATGAAGTTTGTTCAAAAGGATATCAAAAAGGGGACGAACGCTATAATGGTCAATATCATTGATGATAAATAAGAATGGCGAGTCGCTCAATCGATTAGATAATACAACCTCAATTAGTTGGCTAAATAGTATATCTGCCAAATAAACCCTGTTGTTAGGTGGAAAATGAGAAAGCAGGTATTCCAAGACGATTATATTGTAATGGTGTACAGCCGGCTTTCCACTGCCCAACACGTCAAATATGTCTCTGTTAATAAATTTAGCATTTATATTTTGCGTTGACGATGCGTACTGAGATATTGCCCCATGTATAGGAGTCCAGTATCGGTTTGCGTCACATCCTTTGTAGAATATTTCTTTTGTGTCCCATGCCGATTCCATTTCTTCAAAAGCCATTAAATCAGGAGCGCCTCCACAGCCAACAGACAAAATGTTATAAGCAGGATAGTCAGAAAGGCCAATTTGCTCCAACGCATACATTATTTCAGAACAATACTTCCAGGAATAGCGGCACACATAGTAGTACATAAACTTCTGACAATCGTAATCTGTGCGTCCCCCCTTCCTATGGAAGTTAACTTCCTCGGAGCAATTGAGACAACTACCGCTACATCTTCCAGACGGATGAGTGCAATATAGGCAATCACCATAGCGGTAAAACTGATCTACACAATATGATGTTAAGAAGTTTAACAAACTCATGCTTACATCTCCCAATTATCTTCATTCAGATAAACAAAAGTATATCAAGAAAAACTGCCTTTGTCCAGCCGTCATAGCAAAAAACCGCCAGCTCTCAATGAGCCAGCGGGTCGTGTATTCCCGTTCAGTTATCCCTCTATCTCCATCCCGCTCTGGAAGATGAACACCAGTCGCCCATCGTGGTAAGCTGTGGCTTTCTGTACCACCGCCAACCAGAGGCCATTGCAAAACTCCGTAACGCCAGTCTCCCGCTCATGCACAGCGAACATGAACCCGCCAATGATGTCGACTCTGGCCTGCCGCTGCCTTTTCTGCTCTTGGAGGGCATCTGCCCTGGCCTCGGCCTTCTCGTACCTCGCCACATAGCCGTTGTAGCGTTCGATGTACTCTTCCTGGCTCTGTGGGTTCTCATGGATGCACCGCTGTGTTAGCTCCGTCACCACCTCGATTTCCTGCCGCAGCTCTTCCAACTCGGCATCAATGGCGGAGCAGTCGGTGAGGTGGCCCTGCATGATACGACAATCTTCCAGCAGAGTGTTCCCGCCGCCGAGCAGTTTGTTGAAGGTCACCAGAAACCGGGCCTTTAACTTCATGCGTACGTCTTCTCATAAATCAACAACTTGCACAAGGTATTAGAATCCAAATCATTTCGTTATTCTGAAAATGAGTATTTTTGAGGAAACCAGCTCACGCAGGTTTGCTTTAACCTACCTAATCTTCAATTTTGAATAAGATTACATTTATCAAACAGGTATGATATATAAAGAGATGATTGAATAATACACTGCTTTTTGCTATAATGTTAACTATCACAAGAAAATGGGAGTATGTAATCAGAAAGGAACGTACTATTATGGAAAAGATTGAATTACATGGATCAGCAAATGAAGTTTACAGTAAAATTGCTGTTCTTGGTTTAAACAACTCGCATGATGCAGAGCAAATCATTACATTTTTAGAATACAATAATGATTTATTATGCTCTGACGAGAAAATTGAAATAAGCGTGGAAACGCCCCCATCTGCTCCTAGAATGATGGATTTAGTTTGCATGAGAAAAAATTTATATGTTAATTTGAAAACCTCCACAATACTTATCGCTGCTTTGCTATTGGATATACATATAACAGCAGGTTTTGCTCAGTTGCTAATTGCAATGATAGGCATCAGCAACCAAGCTATAGTTGTTTTTAGTGAAAAAAATGGCGAAAAATGTATTATTAAAGAAACTTTGAGGACACACGATAAAACAGGACATCCGAATATACTATCTAGGTTTCATGGAGAATGTTGTAACAACAATTTAAATTGTAAATATAGAATTAATGACAAATGTTGTTGTACACCGGATAAGATAAAGAAAATATATAACGATTTAGTATTTTGCAATATGTTTAAAAAGGAGGGAGATTTTTATAAATATCAGTGGTAGAAATGAAGTTGAGGTTGGTCCCGACGAAGTGGATTATTATAACAGTCTAATTGGTCATACACCTTTCAGTTTTTTTCGGAGCATAAATAAACCCATTGTAATATTTAATTACTATGAGAATTATGTTGCTAAATTGCTCAATGATTTGTGTACTGCACGTGGCATAGATTTCGAATGCTCAGTCGAATATTTTCAAGATTCTAGTGTTGAAGCAATGTGCAGTTGTAATGGAAAAGAGAACAAATTAATTATTTTTGAAGGTGCATTGTTATCAATTTACAGATTTGCTTCTATTCTATCCTGCGTGTACAGAACTGTGGCAATGAAAAATGAGTCATCATGTGCAAAACACCTTAACTTTCAAGGCAATACAATAACGAGTAATGGTATTGAAATAGATTCATCGATAATCATATCCGATATAATAGAAGAAAATATTGTAACAGATTACATTGCTATGGTTGCGCTTAAAATAATTATTGCACATGAAATTGGCCATTTATTAAGCGGTCATATACAGTATCGGCAACAACACGGAGAAAATTCAGTTGCATTTTCAATGGCTAGTACAAACTCAAATGTTGACAACGAAATCTTACAAGTTATGGAGATAGATGCGGATCAGTTCTCAGCATGTCATATTATGACTGATCTTGAAAATGATTTGATTAAGGATGAGAAATTAAATTCAATACTTTTAGATCAGAAACAAATATATAGATTAGTTGGAAGTGCCATACAATGCGTTTTTTATCTTATTGGCATAAAAAATGACTTTTGGAAAACTGATACACCATATAAGTATACGCATCCTCCCGCCTGTACAAGAGTGAATCTATTTCTAGACATTATGCGATTACAGATGGGCAAGGAACGAGAAAAGGATTGGGCGCAAATCGCTAATGGTGTGATAGTAGCCCAAAAGAACATATATGCGTATTACGGGACAGATTACCAAGATCCTTTACAATTTGTTATTGATATTATGGGGAAAGACGAATACGGAAATTGGTTGTTAGATAAATGGCGAAAATTGAAGCCCAAATTCGCAGAACTGTCCCAATTGCCATTTGTTTAGTCTAACTAGGCCTTGTTTGAAAAAAGATGGAGATTGGATCAAAGCAACAAAATAGCTATGGAAGCGAGATATACAAAAGCGAGAAAAGAAGCATCGAGCTTGTCATATCTGGTTGCAATTCTACGAAACCATTTGATTTTCTGGAAGAAGCACTCGACTAAATGACGTTCCTTGTATAAATGCCAATCCACAGGCCACGGATCAGAAACATTGCTTTTGGGTGGGATCACATAGCTGGCTCCATGCTCCCCAATATAGGTTCGGATGGATGAAGTTCCATAAGCTCGGTCTGCCAATACGCTGCTACCGTTGATGTTGACCTGTTCCAGCAGTTGGATGGCATGAGTAGAATCGTGGTCATTTCCTGCTGAAAGGAGAAAGGTCACCGGATTCCCCAAGCCGTCCACGATCGTGTGCAGCTTAGTGTTCAGCCCGCCTCTAGTGCGGCCAACCGCTTTATCTTCCGTTTTTTCCCCCGCCGTTGGCACTTTCATGCACTTTGACGCACGTAGAGTCCATACTCAAATTTTCCATATCCGCATCTGCGGACAGCGCATGAAATATCCTTTCCAGCGTACCGTCATCCCGCCATTTGGCAAAACGGGCATACACAGATTGCCAGGGACCATAGGTCTCCGGCAGTTCCCGCCATTGTGCGCCGCTTCGGACGATCCAGAGCATCCCATTCAACATTGTCCGGTCATCCTTTCGCGGACGCCCTCGCTTCCCGGTCCTCTCTGGCGGCAATAGCTGCTTTACTCGCTCCCATTGTTCTTTTGTCAGTTCATATCGTTTCATGTGTGTATTTTCACACATCTGCTCCGATTGTGCAACTTTTATTTTTCAGACAGCCCCTAATATAAAAACGGCATTGTATGTTTATGCCGGGCCTTATTTGAAAAAAGCCAAAACGCCATCTCGAAGCATTTTCTTCTGTTGATGCCTCGTTGATTTTTCTTAAAATCCGTCAGGATTTCTGCGAAAAATTGCCTCGCCCAGCGAAAAAAACCGCCCCGATCCAGCATTCCATCAATTTGCAAACAAGGCCTATTGTTTTTTCGCCTTTCTTACCGCTGCACTTTATCACTACCATATACAGCATCTTGAGTCCAAAAACCTGTAATCCTTGAAACACAAGGGCTACATGTAAAGAACGACCCTACCCAATCCGAAAAACTGACAACAATTTGTTCAAATTGGGTAGGGTCATTCAAGATGTTACATGAGTGCCATTTTGAGCCAAACATATGTGACATCATTTCTTTGAATTTACATATTGGGGGCAGTCCTCACATCTGATTTCACAATCTTGCATCTCAAAAACTGAAGGACTTCTTTTTACACCAATATACGGAATGTTCCTGCTGTGGCAAATATCTATTATTTTCCCTCTTTCCTCTGGAACCATTCGGTTACCCAGATAGACCTTTGAGATAGGAAAAAATTTTACATTGTAGTCCGCTATGTTCTTACTGCGCAAAGGAAGCAATAAGCGCCATTCATTTTGAAATGCCCAATCGATACTTTTTCGTAAAACGCCATGAGAATATATGTCCCATAGGGTTTCTTTTGTCATACCCTTATCTTTTGCGGCAACAAGCCGTAAAGTCATATTCGGACGAACCTTACAATAAATCATAGGGAATAAATTGTAGTACACTTCTTTGTAAGTCTCATCGTTGGGCAATACGGTGTATTCAACGCAAAAACCATTGTGGAAATTAGCATATGCACCACCCCACATAAGTTGTGAATATGGTGTTGTGGCAAAGCAAACAGTCCGAAAATTAGTTTTTAGTTGAGAGATGTAATCTGAAAATTCATCTTGTAATGTTTTTGATAGAGCTAATCCAAAATCATGGGTATTGCATAATTCTATAAGGATTTTTTGCTTGAAAATCTGATTTGCCAGTTGTTCAATTTCCGAGTCTGACGTTTTTGTAAATACATTGTCAAAGCTGCCATCTGCAATATAATGCTCCCGCAATGCTTTTACCAAAGCATTGCCAATTGTTTGGCTTGGTTGTTCTGAATTAACTTCTATTCCGCATCTTTTACAATATTCAATCAATCGCAGATGTTCATACGCAGGATAATCAATATTAATATCCGAATCATATACATCGTCAAATGCAGTTGGACTTTGCAGGAAACCTGTATTATGCTCCAATGCTTGAACAGAGTAATTGATTTCTTCGCCAGTTTCTTTATCTATGTCTTTTTTGTTGGGGTAATATCGATAAAGTCGTAGTGGCATATTGATCTTTGAACGTAAAGAGAACTCATCATAGCCCATGTTCTGTATTTCATTAAGATTCATAATTGCTCCATTTACGATGCAATATGAGGATGCAAATTCTGGAGCAAGCTGCTGAAAATTAGCTATCAAATTAGGTATGTCCATATGATAATCTCCATTGTAGGATTTCTATACTGTATTATACCATCGACTTAAACAGTATGCAACACAAAAAGGCCTGCCAGTTCCAAAGGAGCCAGCGGGCTATGTGTGTTCCTGTTCAGTTATGCCTCAATCTTTATCCCGTTCTGGAAGGTGAACACCAGCCGCCCATCGTGGTAGGCTGTGGCCTTCTGTACCACCGTCAGCCAGAGAGCGATGTCAAACTCTGTGACACCATCTTCCCGCTCATGCACAGCGAACATGAACCCGCCGATGATGTCGGCCCTGGACTGCCGCTGTTTTTTCTGCTCCTGGAGGGCATCTGCCCTGGCCTCGGCCTTCTCGTACCTCGCCACATAGCCGTTGTAGCGTTCGATGTACTCTTCCTGGCTCTGTGCGCTCCGAGCGTTCTCTTGGATGCACCGCTGGGTCAACTCCGTCACCACCGCGATCTCCCGGAGCAGCTCATCCAGTTCCGCGTCAATGGCGGAGCAATCGGTGAGGTGGCCCTGCATGATGCGGCAATCCTCCAGCGGAGCGTCCTTGCCGTCCAGCAGTTGATTGAACGCTACCAAGAACCGGGCCTTGATGTCCTCCTCCATCAGATGCGGAGTGCGGCACTTTTCCTCGTTGCTGAATTTGCCGTTGCATTGCCAGACAACCCGGCGGTACTTGCTGTTGGAGTGCCAGACCTTGGGGCCGTAGTAGCCGCCGCAGTCGCCGCAGACCAGCCGGGAGGAGAATACTCCGCCGCCGCTGTAGTGGAGGCCCATGCTCTTACGCCGAGCGAACTCGGCCTGGACAACATCGAACTCATGTGGCTGGATGATGGGCTGGTGGCTTTTCTCGATATAATACTGCTGCACCTCGCCCTCGTTGACCTTCCGCTTTTTATTGAGGAAATCAATCGTGTAGCATTTCTGTGCTTCATTGACAAAAAAGATGCAAGGATAAGGAAAAAATCGACCGTGAACCCAGCGGAGCGGTTCACGGTCGAGAGCGAAGAAGTTCCCACCATAGCTCCGTTTTCGCCGCAAGGCGGAAACGGAGCGGTGGTGGGAATTTCTGAGCTGCAATAAGCGGTTAAAATCGATTTTTCACAAATTGCCACCAAAGGACGATTCCCATGCAATAAAATAGCCCCGCCTGATATTTCAGATAAATCTCCCTGTTATGCTCTCTGCGATGCAACGGACATCCTCTGGCGTTCCAGTGGCTACAATGCGGCCTCCCGCCTCTCCGCCGCCGGGACCCATGTCAATGATATAATCGGCACTGCGGATGATATCAAAATCATGCTCGATCACAATGACCGTAGCGCCGCTGTCAATGAGCGTCTGGAACACACGCAGGAGTGTCCGTACATCCAGGGGATGCAGGCCGATGGTCGGCTCGTCAAAAATGAATACGGAATCGTCCTGCGCCCGGCCCATCTCGCTGGCCAGCTTCAGCCGCTGGGCCTCGCCTCCGGACAGGCTGGGCGTTTCCTCACCCAGCGTCAGATAGCCCAGACCAAGATCACGAAGGACTTGCAGCCGCTGACTGACCAGCTTCTGCTCCGCGCAGGCCTCCAGCGCCGTGTTGACGTCCATGTCCATCAGCTGCGGAAGGGAAAACGCGCCGCCTCGCTTGCTGCGGAGCATAACCTGTCCCGCCTCCCGGCTGTACCGGCTGCCGCCGCAGTCCGGACAGGGGATGTCCACCTCCGGAAGAAACTGCACATCCAGGTTGATGACGCCGGTCCCGTCGCAGGTGGGGCAGCGGAGAGAGCCGGTGTTGTAGGAAAAATCACTGGCCTTGTAGCCATGGGCCTTGGCGTCCGGTGTGCGGGCAAAGAGCTTGCGAAGCTCGTCATGAACGTTGGCATAGGTTGCTGCCGTAGAACGGACGTTGATCCCGATGGGCGTGGCGTCAATCAGCTTCACCTGCCGGATGCCCTCCGCCTCAACAGACAGAACATGCTCAGGCAGGGTTTTTCCTTGGATTGCCGCCTCAAGTCCCGGCATCAGGCTTTCCAGGATCAGCGTTGTCTTGCCAGAGCCAGACACACCGGTAACTACTGTCAAGCGGCCTTTGGGGATATCCGCCTCCAGCGGCTTCACCGTGTGTATGGCCCCGGTGGAGAGATGAATCCTTCCGTCTGAGAATACATCGCCCTCTGCCCGCTTCCGCTCGATTTTTGCTTTACCGGAAAGAAACGGCCCAATCTGGCACGCCGGATTCTGCATAATATCCGAAAGCGTCCCCGCTGCGATGACCTGCCCGCCCCGGCTGCCCGCTTCCGGCCCCATCTCAATGAGCCAGTCGGATTCGCCTAAAATCTGCGTGTCATGATCCACCAGAATGACCGAGTTGCCATCGGCCACCAAGTCGTGCATTACGCCTGTCAGTCCTATGATATTGGCCGGGTGCAGACCGATGGAGGGCTCGTCCAACACATAGAGAACGCCCGTGGTGCGGTTGCGTACCGCCCGCGCCAGCTGCATCCGCTGCCGCTCGCCGGTGGAGAGGGTGGAGGACGCCCGGTCCAGCGTCAGATACCCAAGGCCCAGATCCACCAGGCGTTTGGCTGTCATCCGAAATGACTCGCAGATGCTGCGCGCCATGGGCCGCATTTCTTCCGGAAGCGAATCCGGCACAGCGGCCACCCAGTCTGTCAGTTCGGAAAGAGTCATCCGGCACGCTTCGTCCAGCGGGATACCCCGCAGCTTTGGACCCCGCACGGCCTCAGACAGCCGGGAGCCGCGGCAATCCGGGCAGGTTTCCTGCTTGAGGAATTTTTCTACCCGCTTCATGCCCTTTTCATCCTAGACCTTGGAGAGAGCGTTTTCCACCGTATAGACCGCATTGAAATAGGTGAAATCCATCTCTCCCGCCGCGCCGCTGGTCTGGTTCTGATAGATCATATGATGTTTGACCGCCGGGCCGTGAAAGACGATCTCTTTTTCCCGGTCAGTCAGTTCCCGAAACGGGATATCCGTGCGGACGCCCAGTTCCCGGGCAATATCCTTCATCAGCGACCACATCAGCGTCTGCCATGGGCGGACGGCTCCCTCGTCAATGGTCAGGGAGTCGTCCGGCACCAATGTATCGAGGTCCACTGTCCGCACCGTTCCGGTCCCATCGCAGGTGCGGCAGGCACCCTGACTGTTGAAGGCCAGTTCCTCCGCAGAAGGTGCGTAGAAATGTGTCCCGCATACAGGACACGCCAGCTCCTGCCCGGCTGCCACCGCCAGGGTGGGGGGAACATAGTGCCCATTGGGGCAGCGGTGGCTGGAAAGGTGCGAGAACATGAGACGCAAACTGTTGAGCAGCTCCGTTCCAGTACCGAAGGTACTGCGGATTCCCGGAACCCCTGGCCTCTGGCGGAGAGCCAGCGCAGCGGGGACGTACAGCACTTCGTCCACCTGCGCCTTCGCCGCCTGGGCCATCCGGCGGCGCGTATAGGTAGACAAGGATTCCAGATACCGGCGCGAGCCCTCGGCGTACAGTACGCCCAGCGCCAGTGAGGATTTGCCGGAGCCCGATACGCCGGCGATGCCTACGATCTTGCCCAGCGGCACGTCTACATCAATATTTTTCAGGTTGTGGACCCGTGCCCCGCGGATCTTAATTTTGTCTGCCATTGTGTTTCCCTCTTGCCTTGTGTTCTGAGGCTCCGATGCGACGGAGTTTTCTTCAGTATAGCACGCAGTATATGGAAAGTCGAGAGAGGAATCCGTATGAGCATCGGCAATGATCTTCCGCTGGAGTTCCATCTTTGACCAGCCAAACTTCCCAGTTGCCCGGATATACCATGCCCGCTCTTGGAGCGTCAGCGCCGCTTCCAGAATAACGACATTCTGCGTCCAGCCAATGGTCATAGCCTGAGCCAGTGTTTCTGGAGCATTTTTGTAGGTGCGGTAGAAATCCCGCATCCGGCGCAGGTTCCGGGGAGAGAAACCGGAGGCGTCAGGGTAAGTGCCGCACAGGTACTCCGCTGCAGCGACAGCAGCACCTTTCTCCGGCCTGCCGCTGACCAGTCGGCCAATCTCAGCATACAGCTTCATCTGCGGCAAAGTTGCCGCCATCAGCGAGTCCAGCGTTGCAAACATGGCGCTGTAGTCTACAGTCTTTCTGACGTTCATCGGTTTCTCCTTTCCGGCGCAAGTGTGCCTATTTTTTGTTCTCTGCTATTCGAGATCCTCAACGGGATAGGACGGAGATCAAAGTGTAAATCCCCTGCGGCGAATATGCCGGCAGGGGATATTTTGTCGACGGATAAACTGGAATTTCACAAGGTGACCTTGTTTTAGAAATCTAAATATTTTGGAAATTCATTTCCTTTAGGCAAGAACCACAATCTTGTAGATAAAAGATTCTGTTGATCTCCTCACATACTGGGATTACCGTATTATGAAAAGGAATAAGAATGTGCTCGAAATCTGTTTCTGTCAATAGTTTACTACTATCATGCTGATCAATCCATTCTTCTGCTGTTTTACAATTCAAAATATTGGTGTCAATAGTTTGCAATGTCCGATAAAATGAAATAAATTCCTCATAAAATGCATAGATATTCCCTGTCGCCATTTGGGAGTATATCTGACGTAAATGGATACAATAGGAATAAAGGTCTGTATATGGATGATTTGAAGAAACATTTTGTGTACTCAAGACTTGTTTTAATTTCTTTGAATAGCCTTCAAAAGCTTCAATTTTTTGTACCATTTCATCTGAGTTAAAATCCTCAGATAAATCTTTTTCTTTTGGATCGGATAGCTTAAAGCATTTTTTTAGATAGGGGTCGTATTCATTTTTGGCACTAATATTTCTTACAGGAAGAGCTAAATTGCCTATGTAGAGATCTCGTTGCGAAGGGTTTGAAGAAGCACCTTGGTAGCCAACCCCATCGAATCTGCTATTATTCTGTAACCACTGCATCAATAATTGTGGAAATATATATTCTTCTTGGCAACTCACTTCCGTTTCTGTAGATTTGTCCTCAACACTAATGTGGCAAGCAGCGCGCAATGGAAAACTTAGCAGATACTGAACAATAGCTTCTAATCGATCCGCTTTTTCATTTGCATCTTTTGCACGGTCATACCTGGAAAGATAGTAGCTACCGCTGTTACCTAAATGTAGTACATTTAGTTCTTTTTGTAATTCATATATACAATAAGTGAATTTGCTTGGCATACCACATTCTATCCATGCGGCCTTAACCATCTCATAATTGTGGGGTTTGAAACCCCGATAGAATGACAAGTATAGACATGGACTGTTGGGGATGCTAAATCTCCCGGCTGAAGCATTTTCACGCAGTGTGTACGGTATGTGAAACATATTTTTTCGTTCAAAGGACTCTATATTTGGACGGATTCGAGCCATTAGGCTTCCCTCATAAAAAGTATTTACTCTAAATGCATGTTGATTAACCAGGAACCGCATGAGATTGTCAAATTTTTCTAACTTTGTGGCTTGATCGTTTTGACTATCTAATTTCAAGATATCCAAAATCATCGTACATTCTTTACTTATTATTGACATATTTTTATTCACCAGATTATAATAAAACTCTGATGGAAAATCGTCTGGGTAATCATTAGTAGCTATCCTCTTTAAATCCAGATAAAAATCTTTAAAGAATTTCCCTAAGCAATTATTTATGGGTTGATTCCTGCGAGAAATTGGCAAACGGTATTTTTTTATAATATCATGCAAATTAATAATCCCTTTACTGCTCATAACTCGTTTGTACCCCCTTCATTAACTTCAAAGTAATAGTTTTACAATCCGGCAACAGTTCATAACTTGCCATCCGGGAAACAGCTCACCACTCAGATGCGGCGGCGAATCTCCCGGTGGAGCCGTTCAATGACATTATTGGTGCGGATGCGAGCCCAGTGTTCACTGGGAAAGCCGCAGTAAGCCAGCGTATCTTCCATACCATCCTCGACTTTTGGGACAGTCTTCTTCAGGTTCCATGGCACGAAGTTCCGCTGCTACAGATTTTGCTTTTTCCCGAGTTGCTTTTTTGCTCTCCTGAGCATGGATCGTCTTAAGCATCTTGGCTACCAGTTTTACCTTGGAGCGTGGTGTTACAGAAAACACATTTCGGTAGAAATAAACTGTACACCGCTAGTATTTGGCCCCGGGGAACGTTTCTCCCACCGATTCCAGCATCCCCAGGCACGTGTCTCCAACCACCAGTTTTACCCCATCCAGACCGCGGCTCCGAAACCCCTAGAAGAAGCTAATCCAGCTTACCTTGTCCTCCTTCATGCCTTAAACAGCACCTAATACCTCCCGGTATCCGTCCTCATTGACTGCAATTGCCACCAAAACTGCCACATTCTCGAACTCTCCGCCCCAGTTGCGCCGCAGGTAGATCCCGTCTACATATACATACGGATAGCATCCTCCCTGTAGGGGGAGGTTGCGCCAGTCTTCGATGTGGACATATGCTTTCGTATTCAGCTCGCTGATGGTAGTCGGGGACACCTTGCTGCCCCACAGCGCCTCCGTGATATCCTCTACCCGGCGCACTGAGGCACCAGCCAGGTACATCTCGATGAGAGCCTCCTCTACACTAATCTCACGTCGGCGGTATCGCTCAATGATGGCAGTTTCAAACGACACGCCCTTCAAGCGTGGGACATGGAGCGTGACGTCTCCAGGTGGTGGTAAGGTTCTGATCATAGTGGCCGCTGCGGTAGCCCTGACAGACCTCGCTGCGCTCGTACCGAGCTGCTTGAGTTAGTTTCTCGGCTTCCGCCTCCAGCAGTTCATTGAGTGTTTCCTCAACACTGCCCCGAACCAGTTCCTTGATTTGCCCCTTGATGACGTCCTCGTTCAGTTGTACAATCTTCTCAGACATGGTTTGTTTTCTCCTTTCAGAATGGTGTGTCGCAACTTCATTCTACCAGAGATCTGCAAACTATGTCTCCTTTTTCACCTATTTAAATTTGCGCAAGTTATTGTACCTTATCTATCTCGTTCTGGCAAGGTGAGGGGATATTGGGCGCTTACGATAATAGGCACCAAAGGATGACTGCTGAGCAAAAGATAAATCGACAGGCTTCTAATCAAAACCTGTCGATTTTTGTTGGTTGCGAAAGCCACCGGCTCTGCCGATGGAGGCATCCTGTAAAAAGCTTTAGCCTCAAGCATCAAGCGAAGCGAACTGCTAACGAAAAAATATCGATAATATAAAACTTTTGTTAGAACTTCTTCGCCCGTTTACGGGCCGTGGGGCAAGCGATGCGAGAGAAATGCTTTTCAGCGTGTCTTGAGTCGCTTGCCAGCAACAGGCCTTTTTAGGGCCTACTCAAGCCTCCAGCTTAGCGGAGGTCATGACTGCCTATTGTTGACAAAAAATACAATCTAGAACCATTGTCCCAAAGCAAATCAATTCTTCATTAACTTTTCAACATTGAGATACAAATCTGTTTAATAATAAAGATTTATGCCATTTAAAGATTATCAATATATTTCCACAATTTATCAAAATTCTCCCAAAAAGTATCCCCGTCATATTTTGCAAGATTGATTCGGAAACTAAAGCCTAATTTGCTTGGAAAACGATTCCTTTCGTTTGGAATAAGTGAAAGACCAGTTTGAGAAATTAAAGGGCGAAACCTATTTGCGGAACTAAGTAAATTAAAATTTTTGGCGCTAAAATAACACGATGTATATGGCCCATGTGCATTTCTATCAAAAGTAAAAGATAGCTGTTTTCCATAACGTTCATCAAGTTCTTTTAATCTTTTTTGGTAGAAATCATTGGCAATTTGCTTATACTCATCAAAAAAAGGACTAATGAATAAAGAAATACCCAATGTGGAAGAGGAAGGAAGACTGCCATACAATATATCTGCCCACTCTTCAAAGTGTTTTTGATAAGTACGATTATAGCTAATAACTGAGAACTTATACCCATTAAGGCATAGCTGTTTCCATGGATCATGAATGGAAAAAAAGTTTGGCATTGAGTAAAAATCCCGAAGAAGTTCGCACGAGGAGAACGAAAAACTCTCATCTGCAAAAATATATAGATGAGGATGAGATTTAAGTAGATTTTTGAGGAACTCAATGTCTTCTTTCGTGTATGCAATTCCCGCACTATAGATCGGATTAGTTACCCACAGCCCATAATTAGATTTTGATCTCTTTAAGTTGGTCAATAGTCCCGCGAGCTTACTTCTATTAAGCAGAAAAGCTTCATTTGATTCATTTCTGTCCCGATTCAAATCCAATTCCTGAGTAGGGATCTTTAATCTTCTACATGCATGGTGCACAGAGAAATATGAAGGGTTAATAATAACAAGATTACGAATATTTAAATGATTTTTGGCGAAATCTAAAAGGCATTGTATCGAAATTGTTCCGGAGGGGGTAATTAAACATTCCCTAAAATCCGATAAATCTCCCAATTTCTCCTTGACTGAGGATTTTGTTTGTTCATCAAGGTAATATGAATATACATAATTATGAAATTCTGGTAACCCGCCAAACTGAACTTTTTTATCCGGGAACTGACTATAAAAGAACATTGAAGGATTCCAGTGAGAAATATTAATAATATTTTTCCCAGTTTTTATTATTTCGTTCTCTACTTCTTCAATATCGTCTAAAGTTTTAATTTCATTCAGAAAATTTCTTTTGTTAGGCATAGTACATTCCTCCTAGTCCTGACCGATCCTACGTAATATTTGTGGTATCTCACTATAACTATTGACCAAAATATACTTTAACCCCAATTTTTTAGCGTCCTCTTCTTGGATACGGTTTAACGCTTGAAGAAATACCCTTGTGTCTTTTTCTGAAAAACCTGAAACAGATGATAATTTGTTTATAGTTTCTACTCGTCGAATAATATAGTGCTGTCTATCACTTCCACACTGATTTCGAGATATGTCAAGCAATCTACGAAGATTTGGATCCGTGAATCCAACACCAATGAAAAGGCACGTATTATGATTAAACGCATCAAGTTGAATCAAATTTTGCCACTTATAAGGTAAATAAAATTGGTTGTGGTACGCATCCTCACTAAAAACCAATTCGCATTGAGGAGGATTTGAATCTTTAGGCAGGTATCCATGAACATGATAAATTGGAAACTTATTTCCCGTTTGTTGATTATTGTCATAAACTGGAACAGCTTCATATTTTTCCTTTTGAAAATTCTTTTCGAAAATATCATCGAAATTTGTTGTGATAATCGATTTGACCCCTCCTACTGACTTGTACTGAATTTTGCACAAATCAATTATTGCTGATATCAAATCGTTTCCCTCATATTCAATATTTTTATATAGCTGTTTGGCAACCGTCGCTTCAAATTGATCTTTCAATTCATTTTTTAAGTATCTTGCCAAAATAGGTAAAGATATGCCACAATTCTTGTCAATAGTTTCATAAAAAGTATCAATGTTTATATTTGGAACAGGTCCCGTAACATAAATATCCACAAAAATATTATATAACAACTCTTTCCATGTTGGAACCCCGTTATTAAAAGATGTACCTGCACCACAATAAAGAATTACTTCATTTCTGGCATAACTCCTTTTCAAGTCTTCTATCACTGCATCTTGACTTTCTTTCAAGTCCGCACTAATAGGCTCATGTTTGTGGCTATAATCTGGATTTACGTCAATAATTTCTGATATGACGGATTTTATTTCTTCCACGGTAGAAGATATTATTGTAGAGCGCAGAATATATAGTGGAAGGATATAATCATCAAGACGGACAGGCTGGACTTGAAATAGCCTAGTCTTTTCTTGATTTGAGTATAGACCATGGATATAATCCGCAAAACTATCGGTTGACATGGCTGGTTTAGAAAAAATACAAAATATACATTTGTTCCCTCGATAGCGGGTTCATTATATTTTTTGACGAATATGTCATCCTTAATTTTTTCCCTTTCCATTTCAAGGAAGTTAGAAGGAACAACCTCTGGAATTATTTTTTCACAACACTCACAAGAACTCTTATGATAGATAAAACGTATTTCCATTCTCTTCCCACCCGTCTTGCAGATTTTTCTAAATTGCTTGGTTGAAAACACAGGCCTTTAATTTCCGCTTGTCAGTTTACCTATCCTCCCCAAATAGTTGCATGAACAAATAGTTAGAAGAACAAGTTAAATATAGCTACCCATAAAAAATAAAAGCGAAAGACGTGATAATAGTTTCTAGAAGATAGGAATCAAATTGCTTATTACTATTTTTAATAATATCATATTTTTTTCGCGAGTTCAATACTTACCATGGAAAAGTTCTTTGAGTTTTTGTATGGATACAACCTTAAAAAATTACTCCGCTCTATGGTAATTTCTCGTTTTAAAATGGGGAAATGTAGAAATAGGTCCAAGTTCCTAAATGCTTTTTGATTTTTGCTTCTCAAAATCATCTTTTATCTGTCCTGGTTCTTTTCCTCTGCTGCGAAGATAGATTCAACTCAGCCGGATGATGGACAGTTTCTGCTGCCCTGGAATGCGCCAACTCGCTACAAAGCATAATAGTTTGAGCTCTTGTCTGTATTTCGCTTGGCAAGAGCCGTATCTCTGCTAAGAAATTTGAGGCTTGCGTCAGTTCCATAGTAATACATTCTTTTTCCAATTTTAACTTCAAGATAAATGAAATCGACAGGCTTCTTGTCGAAGTCTGTCGATTTTTGGTCCGAGTGGTGGGATTTGAACTCACGGCCTCATGGACCCAAACTATCCTCGCTTTGTCCGATACATGCTATAGTGTCCGAAAAAGGGGGTATTGCGCCATTTTTCAGAACCCCAACCGTCCGATACGTCCGCCCCCGTCCGTCCCGTAATGGGTCAGTTAATGGGTCACCTCTAATTTCAGTGTATGAAATTCCTATCTCAAGGAGGGAATTTTCGCGACTAATTCCCCAAATTTTCCGAAATTAAGATTGAGTGCTTATTGAGGAACGGCACAAAGCAAGACAAAAATTTACGGGTGTACTCAGACTAAAAAATGCGCTGTCAACACAGGCATTGAAGCACCAATACGCGAAAACTCACTATCTATATCATATACCTGACAGGAATCTATGTCAAATAATTTTAGGAGGTCCTTATGAACAAGTTTGTTATAAATGAACCCAGCGAGGTTTTTATCTCTGCTACAGATATTGAAGCTGCAAATCTCAATGAATGGCAGCGGCTGGAACTTCATCTGCTGGATCAGGCGGCGGTTGTGATTCCAGGGGAGATGACAGTTATGGAAGTCGTTCGGACTGCGGAGTCGTTGCAGGGGCTGGCATCTGATCTCCTGGCTACCATAGGTGAAGCTTGCGAGAAATGCGATAGCTGCAATGTTGAACTTCTCTGCAATCTGATGAAAGGGGAGATTCGCCGAGAGGTCTCTATCCCGCTCGAGGTGTTGGAGGAGGCCGGTGCTGATTCGGACTGTAAACTGGCTTGTGAGGTTGATCCGGAGAGCGGAACGATCCATGTTGTTGAGGCTGACTATCGGTATGATTTGACAGATGTTCCTCCAAGTTTGCTGGACACTTTCCGCGAATGCGGTATTTGCCTGAATGATTTGGAGACGAAACTGAAAGAAGAAGCGGTTGTATATGGAGCCGAGGAGGACGAAAGTTTTTCGGATTGAGGGTTGCAAAAATGGGTGGTCATCGGCTATAATAGGAACAGGGGGGGATGCGTATGGCCAAAATGAAATATACGTTGAAGGACAGCATTTTCACGTTCATCTTCAAGCAGCCGGAGTATGCACGGGAACTCTATCTGGCGCTCCATCCCGAAGATACCGATGTGACTGAGGCGGACTGCAAGCTGGTAACGCTGGAAAATATTCTGACTACGGGAATGTATAACGATATCGGCTTGCAGGTGCGGGACAAGATGATCCTGTTGATAGAGGCGCAATCAACGTTTTCCATCAATATCGTTCTGCGGATACTGCTTTATCTGGCAGCGACTTATAAAGAGTATGCGGAGGAGCATAAGCTCAATCTATATGGGACAGAGCCTGTAACGATCCCTCGACCGGAGCTGTATGTGGTGTACACGGGTGACCGGGAGAATGTGCCGGAAACTCTGCTGCTCTCAGATTTATACGGCGGAGCAGGCGATGCAGAAATTCGTGTGAAAGTGCTGCGCGGAACCGGGAATGGAGATATTGTTGACCAGTATGTCCGGTTCTGCAAAATCGCAGATGAAGAACGAAAGCAGCATGGGCGAAGCGGCAAGGCAATCGAAGAAACCATACGCCGGTGTATTGAAGAAAATGTGCTGGCACCGTTTTTGATGACACGTCAGAAGGAGGTAGCGGAGATAATGGTGACATTGTTTGATCAGGAGAAGGTCATGGAGATCCATGACTACCATATTGCAGAGGCGGCTAAGATGGATGGGATGCTATCCAGCATAATAAATCTGACGGAAACACTGGGGCTATCTATAGAGGCGGCTATGAATGCGTTAAAAATTTCGGAGGATGAACGCCCGAAATATGTGAAGATGTTGGGGCAGTAGTTGAATGATAACGTTATTTGATCAGGAAAAGGTCATGGAGATCCATGATTACCATATTGCGAAGGCTGCTAGAGAGGAAGGTTTTGCTGAGGGCTACACTGAGGGGATGCTATCCGGCATAAAATATCTGATGGAAACATCAGGACTGCCAGTTGACAAGGCGATGTTGGCCTTGGGCATCCCTGATGCGGAGCAGTCGGCATATGCCAAGATGCTGGAGCAATAATAGAGATATTGATCTGACAGGATGCCGTAAGCGGAATTGTTTGCGGCATCCTGTCCATATAGGAGTGGGGGAGAGGTGATGTGGAATTGAGACTGACAATTCCTCTTCAACTTCGGAAACCATTAAGAGTTTTCATAGGGCCCAATAAAGAAATATGAATACTGTCGGGACAAATTGCAGGCTTTATGGTGAAAGGACATGCGATGGATCATCTATCTTTCAGAAGTATGTACTGGAATTATTTTGAGCAACTAGAGGATGACTTCTTCTCGTGTACCCCCTATTGCGAAATTGATGTCGATAATGACCGCTCTTACTCAATAAAATATCTTCAGTTATTACTGTCCATATGTAGTGAGATCGATACAATTTGTAAAGTGTTTTGCAAAGAAATTGATGAAAAATTTGATGTCAACACCTGTGGTATAAAAGAATATATGGATATTTTGCCGAAAAAGTATCCAACATTTTCTGAGGAAGAGATATCCCTTAAAGGTATACAGTATCGGACGATACAGCCTTGGAAATCAATTGAGAAGGGGTATTGGTGGGTTGCATACAATAAAGTTAAGCATCATCGAGATAGCATTGAAAACGGTAAAATGAACTATAAGCTAGCAAACCAGAAGAATGTTGCAGCCTCACTAGCCGCTTTATATGTACTCATAGAATATTGGGCAGCGTTTCATTTTGCAAATAACCCACAGGAAACTCAAAATCACGAAATGCCAATATTTCGCTCTGCCAGAATGAATGTAAGAAAGTGGAACTTCTGCGAAAGTTTTATGGGACAGCCTCCGTGGTTCAATACTAAACGATTTCTTGCCTATCTGATGGCTGCTTCCGACAAGCCAGTGCAATGCAGTTGAAGAAACGCTGCATCACTGTATTGCGGAATATATATTGGCACCATTTTTGATAAAAGGAGGCAAATGAGACAGCTGAGATTATGGTGACGTTGTTTGACTAGGAGAAGGTCATGGGGATCTATGGCTACCATGTGTTGGAGAAGGTGAGGGGAGTGCCCCATTGATCCATGCGGTAGATACGTCCATTGCCATGCGGCAGGCGTTGGTCTGATCAAGTGCGTTGAGCATCACGAAATCGTGGATAATACCTTGTATGCAAAGAGCTGTAACATTTACTCCGGCACAGCGAAGCTGCTCCCCGAAGGCTTGACCTTCGCTGCGCAAAACATCTGCCTGGCCATTGATGATCATTGTGTCCGGTATTTTCCGCAGACAGTCCATTCCGGCCAGCAGCGGCGAGGCGGTGATTTGGGTCCGGTCAGCTTTGCAGCAGGTATACTGATCCCAAAACCATTGCATTCCGGCGCGATACAGGTAATAATTTGCCGCAAACTGGCGATAGCTGGGCGTGTCAAAGCAGGCGTTGGTCAC
>JAAVHD010000002.1 GCA_014799915.1 Oscillibacter sp. | reverse complement strand
GAGTTTTATGCTCCGCGGTATGAGTTTTATTGATATGGCGTATCTACGAAAATCGGACCTTTTAAACGGCTATGTTGCCTATCGCCGAAGAAAGACCGGACAACTTTTGACCATAGAATGGACAAAGGAAATGCAGATGATTCTTGACAAATATCCTGAAAACGATTCAGAATACCTGTTACCTATCATCAGGAATGCCCGCACAAATGAGCGATACACCTACCGTAATGTCGGTTATAACATCAACCACAATCTCAAAACGGTTGCGAAGAAAGTTGGCATAACAATCCCTCTGACTCTGTATGTTGCCCGCCATAGCTGGGCATCAGTAGCAAAAGCCAAGGGCATTCCATTAAGTGTCATCAGTGAGGGAATGGGACATGATAGCGAAGCAACGACCCAAATCTATCTCGCCAGCCTTGACACCTCAGTAGTTGACAAAGCCAATTCTCTGATTCTAAAAAGCCTTTAACTCCAGCCCCTTTCTCATGCCTCATGGGATTGGGGCATTCTTGTTGAGCAATCATCCAAGTCTCTAAATAAGAGACAATTATTCAGGTTGCAAAGTTAGCTATTTTTCTGCAAATGAGCACTACGGACGCTAAGATTTTTTCAGTTTTGTAATGGTTTTAGTACAATTCGGACCAATTGTTGAGCAAATCAGACCAACGAACGATGATTAATGACTAAAAATAAAGCTATTGCACCTCATCCCAATCTCTTATTTAGAGATGCTTAACACAACGTGAAATATGGTACGAACCAATCAACATATAAGTCAACAAAACGCCCCGCTCCCTCAAGCATCCATTTTGAGGTTAGCTCTGTTTCAAAATCATCCAAATCTCTTGATAAGAGATAATTAAGCGGGTGCAAAGATACTAAAAAATATTGAGAATTAAGCATTAGTAGTCCAAAAACAGTCCAAATTTTCATATAGAAAAATACAAATGTTTAGTTGAATCGAACATGAGATAATCATAAAATTAAGTAAATCAATAAGAAAAGACTCATCACAATCTCTTATCAAGAGTGTATTACTAAATTCTCTAAGCAAAAAGTAATGAAACAGGCCTCAAACATACTGCTCTTTTGTGTTGCCGTGATCTTTCTTGCGGCAGTTATCGGGTGTGGACACGATAAAATAGAGGTTAGCTCCATGCCGGTGGCATCAGCCATACCATCACAGGATCCATGCCTCAAAGTTTTCATTGAAAACTCAGGAAGTATGGACGGATATATGTGTGATGGCTCTCAGTTGAAAGATGTAGTGTATGATTATATTAGTGACGTTAATAGAGTTTCCTCAAAGACAGACCTTTATTATATCAACAGCGTGTTGATCCCTTACAAGGGGAATCTTACAAACTATATCAAAGCATTAAATCCAACGGCATTCAAAAATGCTGGTGGTAATAGGTCGAATACCGATTTAGGCGATTTGATTGCCAATGTCCTCAATGAAGTTGAAGACACTACAGTGTGTGTATTTGTATCTGATTGTATATTGGACTTACCCGCAAAAGATGCTAAAAAGTTTCTAACAAACTGTGAAATTCGTATCAAGGATGAGATAATAAACGCTCAAAAGAGAGTACAGGATTTAGGTGTGGAAATATTAAAATTATCCTCAGACTTCAATGGTAAATATTTCTATCCTAATGGTACTGTTGAAGTTCTTAAAGATGTAAAGCGTCCGTATTATATATGGATTTTTGGGAATAAGAACTATCTCGCCAAGCTCAATGCGGCAGTACCGTTTTCGCAATTAGCAAAGTATGACCTAAGCGGTATTGTAGCTTTTTCAAATCAATCTGCCGTGCCTTTTGATATATTTAATAATAGCCTTACAAGCAAAACTATTGTTTCTTCACGCGGAGACTACCACGTTACCATTCAAGCTGATTTCCGAACAACGCTACAGCCTGATGGAATGGTACAGGATAAGGGGAACTATACTTTTAATAATTCTACAATAATTGTTGATGGCGTTTATCCTATCTCTGATCCCCAAAGCAAGTACTCACATTTCATTAAGTTCACAATTCCCAAAGGTACTAATATAGCACAAGATTGCTTGACTTTTAATTCTCCCCAATTACCATCTTGGGTTTCTGAATCTAATGATGAAACGGGAATAAATATTCAAGAAAATCTTAATAAAACAACCGGCATTAAATATCTTATTCAAGGTGTTGCCGATGCATATAAGAATGAAAAAGTAAGCACAACATTTAATTATAACGTTAAACGCAAATAATATATGGGCGAATTCTTCGGAAGCATCTACTGTTGGTTTGAAGAGTTTTTTGGACTCGAACTTGCTGAGTATATGTGGGGAACATCCTCTCCACTATCCCAAAACAATTCCTTCATTGGGATTGGATTATCTATGTTGGGAATCAGTCTTGCGGTAGTACTTATATACTACTATGCTGTTAATCATCCCCGTTTGAATAATTGGTGGGGATGGCTAATTTTCTTAGGAATAAATGCGGTCATAAACTTTATCGTAGGTTGGCAGTGGGTTCTAAAGGATTCCTATGATAACAAGATGGTTGGAATTGACCCGTCAACGAATTTGCAAGTACCCCTAAACATAGGGGAATCAGAGATTCTTTGTTTTGGTGTATCAAATATGATTCTTTCCATACTCGTATTTATAATTTTCTCCTTCATACTAAAATGGTGGAGTACAAACTGTTCAAGAGCACCTTTCTGATATGGCAAAAATTTTTGTATTCGGTATCGGCGGTACAGGTTCCCGTGTACTTCGTTCACTTACAATGATGTTAGCTTCGGGTGTCAAATTTGGAGCCGATGAAATTGTACCTATTATCATTGACCCTGATACAGCAAATGCAGATTTGACACGCACAGTTTCCTTGCTGAATAATTATTCATCTATTCGTCAAGCACTTAATTTTAGCAGCGACAATCAGAGCAAGTTTTTTAGAACTGAAATAGAGCAAATACTTCCAAACTATACTCTCCGTATAAACGACACTGACGATAAATCGTTCCAACAGTTTATTGAATATGCGTCAATGTCCAAAGCAAATAAGGCTTTGGCTAAAATGCTTTTCTCTGACAAGAACTTACAATCCTCAATGGAAGTAGGTTTCAAAGGAAACCCCAATATAGGAAGCGTTGTTCTTAACCAAATCGCTCACTCAACAGACTTTGAGGACTTTGCCAATGCTTTTAGCGATGGCGATAGGATTTTTATAATCAGCTCTATCTTTGGAGGAACTGGTGCCAGTGGTTTTCCTTTGCTACTAAAAACACTCCGAAAAGGAACCGACTTTCCCAATCATGACTTGATTAACAAAGCAACGATCGGTGCTGTTACCATCCTCCCATATTTTAAGCTTCAACAAGACGATGAAAGTGAAATAGACTCATCAACGTTCATTTCTAAAACGAAGTCTGCTTTAGCATACTACGAGAATAACATCAGCAAAAATGGCTCTATCGATGCTCTATACTACCTTGCTGATGATGTCTCTAAAACTTATGAGAATCATGAGGGTGGTTCGTCTCAACGTAACGATGCACATTTGATTGAGTTCTTGGGAGCAACTGCTATTGTAAATTTCTCTAATTCTCAATTTACAGCTCCGGCTAATATGGAATTGGGCATTAAGGAAGTTAGTGGTTCGGTGTCATTCGACTCGTTCTATCGTAAGATGCGCGATATGCTTTATATGCCGCTTGTGCAATTTACTATGATGGCGAATGCATTAACACATAAAGCTGATACGTTCCAGTCGGCCTCATTTAATGCTAATAAAGGTAACTTCGAGGACTTCTATAGTGGTCTATTCTATAGCGATCTTGAATCCTTTTTCCATAAGTATCACGAGTGGCTAAAGGAAATGAAGGAGAACAAACGTTCTCTGGATTTATTTAATGCTACCTGTGGTGACAAACCCTTTGATCTAATTACAGGGGTTAAACCCAAAAAGATTTTTAGTAAGTTCTCAGATTATACTCTCGTGATGGATAGACTCAACTCTGCCGTCAGAAATTGTAAAAGCAAAGGGACTGAGAATAAATTTTTGGAGATGTTCTATCTCGGAACTCAGAAATTGGTTTCGGAAAAATTAAGCAAATAACTATCATGTCTAAGATATTCCGATTATATAAGGAAGGTACTTCAACCTATGAGGACTGGAACAACAGTCCTGCCTTCCCGTACAACTCTGCCAGTCGTGATACCATAGAAGATCCTGATGGAGTTTCCGCGCGTCATGAAATTACTTCTATTCCATCACCTTTCGCACGTATTGATCTAATCAAAACTGCTTTCAAAGAGGTATGTAAACCGGATAAAAAAACTAAGAAAGTAGATCTTGACGGAACTACTATCTTTCACAAAATGGTTTCCGATACTCTCGATGTAGCGGAGATTTTCTTCAATATCAATAAGTACAACGGCAAAGTTGAGATAATCAAATGGGATCATCAGCTTATGCTGAATGAACTTAGCAATTCTGGTATTGCTGGTCATCACTATCTCGCTGATGCACTGGACAAATACATGACATCCGATTCAAAAACATATAATTTCGGACAGTTACACAATCTTTATTTGTTGAACTATATTGAAGGTCCTGATGAACTCAACATCATCGGATGTACATCGCCTGCTACATTGTTTTTCAGCAATGCAAATGATTTGAGTTATGTCAACAATATATTCTTTGGCGAGGATAAACCTTTTGACAGCGATTATCAGCCTCTCTATAAGCGAGACTTTGAGTTTATCAAATATTTGTTCGCTCTCCGCAAAGCAATTCCTAATTTTGCCGGTCTTTTCCCAGAGGTTGATACATATTTGAATGCGACCTACAAAGCGATTCCTGATCAGACGAAAAAGAACCAACTCAACAGTATAACTGCGGTTGCCCTCGAAGACTTTGACACTATCGATGTGGCAAATGTCAACCAAAGTGATTTGGTCGAAGTTCTCGGACACAACTTGTATAAGAAATCTAGTCAGCCCGTTAACGCTCAAAGTGATTTTGTAATCAAGTCGTCCATTTCTTCAGAGGGACCCTTGGTCCTTCCCATTGAGGCGGGTAACAGATATAGTGAACTCCAATATACGACAGGTAAATGGGGAAAAACGAATAAAGCACCATTCCAAGATAAGGAGTCCGATTTGGCGAAACGAGTACTTCCATTTGAAGGTTCGTTGCATCCTTATCTTACCATAAGTGATTTCCTCGAAGAAACTATTATTAAAGTACCTCATACTCTGAATAATACTAATTATTTCGATGGTCATGTAAAGATTGATAAGTCAGAAATGGCTTTCTTATTGCCAATAACCCCTTTGTTTTTCAAATACTTTACTGTTGATGAACTTAGAGAAGTTATGGGTGATGGAAAACCAATGTTTGAGATGAAACTTCTTGCAGGAGAGTCAGTCTCTGTCACAATGCGTATTCCTATCAAGGGTGCTGGTAATGTATCCTATATCGAGTACACCCGTTTATACTATAACAATAGCTCCGCGGATGTAAAAAATAACGCAGGCAATATTGCCGAGATGAAATTTACTGGTTTCATAATGCCGCAGGTACGTTTCAATAATCCTGAAGAGGCAATCTATAATATATCTTGCGTTCAAGCTTCATCGTCAAAAACTGAGTTCATCTTCTACAAGGGGGCTGAAAAAATACTTCCGAAAGCATCAGATTGTAGAAACGAAGATCAGCAATACCTGACTAAAGCTAACAACTACCTCATTAAAGGTGAGAACTTTGATTATATCCAAGTTCGCAATCATCATGGTTATTGCGGGATCATTGTTCCAATATTCAAACAGCAAAGAAATGTAGAGAAGTTTGAATTTGCAATAGATTTGGGAACCTCCAATACCCATATCGAATACCGAAAGGGACAAAATAAGTCTCAAGTATTCGGATTCTCAAAAGCAGATCGTCAACTTTGTGAGATGTTTACGCCCACAAAGAATGAATACGGATTTTTCGAGGATTTACTTGAAGAAACCGAACTTATTGAGCGTGATTTCCTCCCTGAAGAAATTGGAAGTGATGATTATTCATTCCCCACTCGAACAGTCCTCTCTTGCTCAAAAACTGTTGATTGGAGTAAGGAAGTAAACCCCTTCAATTTAGTAAACCTACCTTTTACTTATGATAAGAGAGCAGATTTACCATACAACAATTTGAAATACAATATCAAATGGGGTAATGGAGATGATCTCCGAGTTATGGAAGCCTATGTTCGCTGCCTCATGCTCATTATTCGTAATAAGGTCTTGCTGAACAATGGTGATCTCCAGCACACTAAAATCACATGGTTCTATCCGATAAGCATGGCTCCTAAACGTTTGCGCCGTCTCAAAGAAACTTGGGACGATGCGTATAAAGAATACTTTGGAGATGGAGTGACAACTTATATGACAGAATCAGCAGCTCCTATCCAGTATTTCTTTAAGCGTTATGCGACCGCGACAAGCCTTGTTAACGTTGATATCGGTGGAGGTACAACTGACATCGCATTTGCAAAAGACAAAACCATCCATCATGTAACGTCTTTCCGCTTTGCGTCTAACGCACTTTTTGAAAACTCATTCTCTGACCTTGACGACAACAATGGTATTATTGATTGGCACAAAGGTGAAATCCTAAAACTTCTGGAAGAAAAGAATCTTTCAGAACTTGTCCGGGTATTCAATAGTGCCAATAATCATCGTCCGTCTAATATGGCTTCGTTCCTCTTTAGTCTTAAAGATAATTCAATCCCAAAGAAAGCCGGAATAAACGGAAAAGCTCTTGACTTCAACTATCTGTTACAGGAGGACGAAGATTTCAAGATTGTCTTCATCGTGTTCTATACTTCAATCATATACCATATTGCTCAAATCACCAAGTCATTAGGGCTTGATGTTCCACGCCATATTTCCTTTAGTGGTAATGGAAGTAAGGTCATCAGGGTTATTACCACCGATTCTAAGATTCTTGCTAAATACACAAAACTGATATTTGAAAAGGTCCTCGGCAAATCTTATGGAAAAGAGTTGGAACTCTTAGGGTTAGAGAAAGATTCCAATCCCAAAGATTCTACTTGTAAAGGTGGTCTCATTGGAGCAGACGATGATGACATCAGAGATAAAACAATTGTTTTCAAAAGTGACTGCACTGGTGTTGTTACTAATGGTGATACCTATCGCACAATCACTGAGAAGTACAAGGAAAACACTGTAAAAGCTGTTGAAAATTTCTTTGATTTTGTCTTTGTTGAAATGAATGGTGTTTTTAATTTCGATAAAAACTTCGGATTGAAAACTTCCGCTCTAAAAGCTGCACACGAAGCAGCTAAGAAGGATTTGAACACCTTCCTCGATAAGGGTATAGCACAACGTCAAAAAGAAACCGAAGAAGATGATGTCATCGAAGAAACGTTCTTCTTCTATCCTATTAAGGGCGTTCTACATTCTATGTCAACCGAAATATACAAAATATTGAAAGGACAATAATGAAATCAATCAAAATACGAACTATTGTATTAGTCTTCTTTGTAGGAGGGCTATTACTAACCTCGTGCAAAGACGAGGCCGATTCCAATAATCAAAAAGGTTCTCATCCACAGGAAAATAAAGAAGCAATTGTCTCTACAACACAAGGAGGGAATGTTACTGTTTCACCAATCAATAATGCTGAATTAGATTCAATGAAGAACGACATTGAAAATCTTAAAAAGCAAGTAGGTGAAAGTTTTAACCGTACAGATAAATACGACACTGAGATTAAAAATCTCAAAGAACAAGAATCAAGCAACAAATTATGTTTGCTTATATCTATTGTTCTTGGTCTCATTACGTTAGTAATTTCTATTATTGCGCTCATCCGAGCATCCAAGTTTAGCAAGAGACTTGATAAACATGGTAACGACATCCATAATCTAAAACAATCTTCGGATAATCGTTTTACGCCTACGCCCATGCCCCGCCAAAATGCTTCCGATGATTACTATCAATTAAAATCTCGGCTAAAGATTCTTGAAGATGAAGTTAAAGCACTCAAAAGGTCAAAGAATACTGTAGATGAAAGCAGAACTTCATTATATACACCGAAATCCTCACCGGCTCCTATTCCTGTTTCTGTCCTCGAAACTAAAAAAGGGTATTTCGGGCAACCAACTCAGGCAGATAGAGGTTATTTCAAGAACTTTCTTACGACACGTGATTCTGAAGCTCGCTTTTCAGCTGAAGAGAAAGATAATATTGCCGAATTTGAACCGCTGTTACACTCCCGTGCTGAACTTGAAACGTTGTTGAGAACTGATGCGGCTAAATTAGCGGTTGATTTTGAAGGTTGTAGCCTCCAAGATGCTAACCAAGCGACTGTTATCAAGCCCGGAGTTGCCAAGTTTGAAAGTAATCGATGGTATATTATTCAGAAAGCGTTAGTCGCTCTAACAAGATAGTAAAATGCACGCATTAGTACCAGTTATTATCATCGCAATTATTTGCATTCAGATATTCTTTTTCGTAAAGAATCTTCTGCGAATGAATCAATTCAGTAAAATCTTTGCTGAAGAATCCTCGTGGCGTCTCAGACGAAATGAGCAAACCAACCTAGTTGACGGCGTTTATGGAGCCGGAAATACGATTTTCGAGTCAATTAAGAACTCCATCAATAAGTATCTTGGAAATAACTCAGGTTCGGTTATTGATTTTGGATTGCTGAAAGATGCTGTTGACCGCCATTGTGATTCAGTAGAAAACGATATTGCTACACAAACTCCAATTCCATTATACTGGGGATTAGCAGGAACAATGGCGGGAGTTATCATCGGTCTTACAGACTTGCTAAAGTCTGATGCTATTCTCACACTGATGGGTAGCTCTGGCGGAGTTATAAATGTTGCTTCAGAGAATGCTGCATTAGGTATCAATGCTTTACTTAGGGGTGTAGCTTGGGCTATGCTTGCCTCAATTATTGGCATCTTGCTAACAACTGCAAATTCTCTCTTGTTTAAGCGGTGTAAACTGAAGGAAGAGAATGGCAAAAACTCCTTTCTTGCATGGATGCAATCGGAACTGTTGCCAGAATTGCCGTCAGATACATCTCAAGCATTGAATAATCTTGTCAAGAATCTGAATAAGTTTAACAATACCTTTAAGGAGAATACTTCCAATCTTGGTAACGCTCTAAATGCTGTTAACCAATCATACGCAATACAAGCTGATATAATCAAAGCCGTTCATGACATGGATGTTATGAAGATGGCAAAGGCAAATGTACGCGTGCTTCAAGAACTCAAAGAGTGTACTGACAAACTGGAAGCTTTCAATGAATATCTTAATGATATTGAAGGCTATACAGATGCAATTCATAGATTTGAGAACCAGTTTGGGGAACAGGCTGACAGACTACATGTTCTTGAAGAAATTAGAGATTTCTTCCGCCGTCATAAGAGTGAAATATCAAAGACCACCGCTGATGCAGATAATACACTTCAGGATGCTCTGAAGAAAATCAAAGAATCCACTTCTGAAAATGTCAACGAAATGCAAAAACGTTTTGTAGAGCAAAGCGAGCATTTTAAGAAGATACTTGAAGACGAGAAAGATTCTTTTGAGAAATTTATGACTCAGATGAACGCTCAGTTCAGTGCTCAACTGTCTCATATGCCTCAATTAGCAAAGCAACTTGAAGAAATTTCATCTATCCCTGTTCGCTTGGATAAGTTGATTGATAAGGTGGAAAAATCTAATGCTAAGTTAGCATCTGATATTTCTATTGCACTAAACAAATCCATGCAGACTGCTAAAGTGACAGCTCAACTTGGTAGTGATGGAGGAACTGTATTTGCTGGTCCCTCCATGCCATCTTGGATGAAATGGACTGCAATATCGGCTCTTATAATAATTGCGGCGGCTTGTGTCTTTAATGTTGTAGTTTACTTCTTGCCTAAGGAGACATCAGTTCAATCACAACCTACTTATCTTGAAAATGTTCAAGTTGCTCCTGTTCCTGCACCGGTTGTGACAGATACCGTTGTTTCAAAAGTTGACAACATTGCTAATGCTGACTCGGTTAAATAAAAACGAAGACAATGGCACAGAAAAAAGAATCTTTCTTTTGGACAAGTTATTCAGACCTCATGACGAGCCTCTTTTTCGTTATGTTGGTACTGTTCATTCTTGTCATTGTCCTACTTCACAAGCGAATGGAGGCGACAGAAGCTCAACTTCAAGAGATAAAAAAAGTCGAAGAGTCAACAAAGGATCTAAGCAAAGATTATTTTGAATACCGTCCTGAGTATAAGAAATACGTTCTTAACATTCAGGTACGTTATCCGGCAGGGAAATCTGACTTAAATACTATTATAGCATCTGATAAGGAAGACCAGCTTAATAAACTCGCCAATGCAGGTAAGGAAATCAGAGACTTCCTTAATAATCATAAAGAGAATCAATACGTATTAATAGTGGAAGGTCAAGCTTCCAAAGATAACTTCACTTATAACTATGAATTGAGTTATCAGCGTGCTCTTGCTCTTATGCGATTTTGGGTTGATGATCGAGGGATCAATTTTGGTAATAATTGTGAAATTTTGATCTCCGGTAGCGGTGATGGTAAACTTGATACGCACTCTATGCGAGACCCTGTTGAAACAGAGAATCAACGTTTCCTTATACACATTCTACCTAAGAACATCTTTGAATCTACAAATGAAAACAAGTAACCTAATTATTGCGATACTTACAAGTTTGTGCATTGTGTCATGCGCCCATAAGTCAGGACACAACAAACCACAGATGAGTTCTCATTCTGGTAATTCCGAAATGAGCAATACACAACAGTCAAACGTGACTCGTGGCGGTCAACGCAATTTGAATGTTACTGTTTCAAATAATCGGGGAGATAAGAACAAACTTGACGGTTCTAAAATCTTCGCTAAGTATACTACTGCTGTATTTATGGTGTTTACATCCGATGGTTATAATGGCTATCAAGGTTCCGGGTTCTTCATCAACTCCGATGGATTAGCAGTAAGCAACTATCATGTGTTTCAAGGAACAAATATTGGAGCTGAGCAAATCAAACTTGCTGATAGCGATGAAATTTTTAAGGTAGTAGAAGTAATCCATAGTGATGCTGATGAGGACTTCATTCTATTTAGAGTTGGTTGTTCCAATACTAACTACATACCGATTGCTAAATACAAGCCGCAAGTTGGCGAGAAAGTATATGCAATAGGAAGTCCCCGTGGTCTCGAAAATACATTTTCGTCTGGAGAAGTGTCCCAATGGCGTGATAAGAATCTTATGCAAATCTCGGCCCTTATTGATCATGGCAGCAGTGGCGGAGCCTTAATCAATGAATATGGAGAAGTAGTCGGGATAACATCCGGTTCTTTTGCAGATGGCTCACAAGCGAATCTTAACTACGCATGGAGCACTGATGCCATTAAACCATATATTCAATGTAAATAATATTATATTAACGCAAAAATCATATTTCTATGCAGCTACTTATCGTTTGGCTAATCTTTACCGTACCGGCTTGTATTCTTCTCTCAAAGAAAAATCGTGGTGCCGGATACTACATTCTTGNTATTCTTTTCCCTCTGATAGGCCTTATTTTTGCCCTCTGTCTTAAAAAACTTAATCCAGAGGAAGAGAATGTAACACCTCCGTCTCTTGACATCACAGAAGATAACCAGTAATCATCATAGCGATGAAAAACTACTACAACATCTTGGGGTTATCTTCATACGAAGATTCCCAAGATGTAATTTTAGCTAAATACAAAGAAATAACAGCACGTCTTCGCTCACAAGTTCTGAGTAANGATCTAAAGAATCAACTCATTGAAGTCAATGAGGCTTTNTTGGTATTATCTGATAAGGAACTAAAGAAGAAATATGATTATTCATTAAGCTCTAATTCNCANGANAATACNTTACTATCAAGTATCTCCCTAAAACATGATAGGGCNATCCAATTTGTATCCGATAAATTAGACAATGCTCCTAAAAAACGGAAGANGAATAAATGGCCTGCGATAATATGTGGATTTTTTCTACTATCAGCATTAGGAACAGTTTCTCGTACATGTACTCAAGTCTATAGACAAGAAAAAAGTTCACATGCTGAAATTGTTGAAACTTTCATTACACCGTCTGACTGGTCTGAATATAAAATTGCCGACGCAATGACGATATCCGTACCAAATACNATGGAATTAAGGAAGGATTATGATGATTATACTCAATGGATGTCAAATAACATCGGAGTATTAAGCANCGCCGATGCAGTTTTCCAACAGAAAAATCTATCAGAAATGTCGGANGATGCTTATCAGACATATGCCCGTGTGCTTATACAACACTATTCATTTTCNCCAGCAGATGTTGAACATCATTATGAATCNCCGGGATTAACGTCAGAAGACTATCGAAATCTGCGTGAAATGGTTGATGAAGAAATTAAGCCATATACCTATATTGACACGCCAACGTGGCGATGGATTGATATAAATGGTACTAAAGCCATAGAAGGTTCATACAGACGTAACGGTGAAAATGGGTCAGTAAAATGTAAAATTTACCTATTGTCGAATTACAGTGAAATGGTAAAAATTATAATCACATTCAGAGAGAAAGATAGTCAGCAATGGGAATCTGACCTAAATCATGTTATTCAGACATTCAAATGGGACACTCTAAGATAAAGTTTATACAAAGAATTCTTCTTGTGTTCTGTTTTTATCTAATAGTAATTACTCTCCAATCATGCAGTACCGAGCAAACTGTATATATCTGTACTGGTCCAACAGCCTATGCTTACCATCACAATTCAGAGTGCTCTTTAATGATTACAAACTGTACCGGGTCCATAAAAGAAATACCAATTAGTAGAGCGCATAAAATGAAGCGGAAACCATGTGGAAGATGTGCAAATTGAAATTTTAATTATGAAAAAACGGAAATTATCCACTCTTGATAAGAGTTCTNTGATGCTGGCNGTGGCTTTATTGCTTTGTTTATTGTCATTGCCTTATGGGTTCTATACCATTATACGCTTGGCAACCGCCATAATAGCTGGATGTTGGGTTTATAAATTCTTTAGTATTGGAAAGACAACCTATGCAATTATCGCTTGTTCAATTGTGTTATTATTTCAGCCATTCTTTAAGATTACGTTAGATAGATTTACTTGGAATATGGTTGATATACTTGTCTCATTGTTAATTATGTTCCTCGTCTTGAAGAAAAAGTAACCTTATATATTAGTAATGAGACANAAGATAATTATAGGAATTATTGCATTANCTTTTTTCGTCATTGGCATAATGGTGCTGAGTGACCGTATGGTCTATTTTGAAGCAAAAGATAGACTGTATGAAAATATAACTACCATTCCACATCGTAAAGTAGGTCTTATTCTTGGGACGTCGCCAATTTCAACTTGGAATGGNCGTAGGAANTATTATTTTGACCATNGAATTANAGCCGGNGCTGANCTNTANAANGCCGGNAANGTTGATTGGCTCGTAGTCAGTGGCGGAGATTATCGNAACACTGAGAATGGNTATGANGAGCCTGTGGCAATGCGCGATTCCTTGATGAANCAAGGCGTTGATTCTACNCGGATTATTCTTGACTANGACGGTACNCGTACCCTTAATTCTATNGCAAAAATGCGCGATGTGTATTGTCAGNACTCGATAACCATTATTTCTCAGGAATACCATAATGAACGGGCNTTGTATCAGGCAAAGCATCTTGGAATTGATGCGATTGCATTCAATGCCAAGACNCCGGGNCGACGCACTTCATGGTNGCGCAACCGAGGTCGTGAGGTNTTAGCGCGTGTGAAATTGTTTATTGACGTGGCTCGTGGTCTNCATCCAGANATAAAAGAATCAATTATCAGAGATTTTACGAATGTNGATGCNGACGTACTGTCTGTTTCACACATCAANACGGAGTATGGAGACCTAATCTGTCTTACACCNGATATGACAGNCTTGAAAATGGATATGGTNTGTGGNGAAATTCCTTCGCCNGANAATGATTCNATNATNTTAGCNTTTGCAGGTGCTTTTACCGGGACAGAGNTTGATAAAGGACACGCGAATGTNGCAGGAGATCACGTCGCCGGAGGCAAGCGTTTCAACGGTTATNGCTGCAAGCGTAATACCGGAGCATTCACATGGTCTCCTGCGTCCGGACNGCAATTCCATTACAAAGATTATACCTGTGCTCTGGATAGTGCTGCACAAGAAGGTGGCATGGGCTTCGCGCAAGAGATGATGATTCACAATGGCAACGCGGTTNAGACAACNCGTCCACTTGAAAATAGANACGTATTCCGCGCCCTCTGTCTTAATTCCGACAATCAATTGACTCTCTATGAAAGTNAAGGTATCGTCACCTTTGGAAATTTCATTGACGCATTACTCTCTCAGGGTGTGAAAGAGGCATTATACACAGATATGGGACAAGGCTGGAACTACTGCTTCTATCGCGTCAATAAATCAGATGAATCGCCCAAATATCTTCACTCTACATCATTACCTTACGCATCAAATTTCATTGTAATTAAAATCAAATAGAACATGAAACATATTAAGACACTCGCATTATGNCTGATATTTATGATGGCGTCCTCTTTCGCTTTTGCGGAGAGTAGCTATGATATATCAGAACTATATTCNGTNATCAAAGCACCGACTGGAACAAAAGCGATCGGCACATATGACAAGACGGTNGAAGTCAAATATATATTGACACCAACAAAAGTTGATGCCGGTAAATANATTGTAGAGGTAAAGAAAATCGGAGATAATCTTTACCAAATTAANGANACNGAAATCTGTGTNGAGACNCGATANTGTCATGAATGGGCATCATTNNCTGAAAAAGTAGTTTTGATAATTGAATCAAACTACGGTTATACAAAAGGAAAGATTATCTTCGATTAATTATAGTTCACATAATNACCATGGGAATATTTGATTCGTTCAAATCAAAAAACAAGAGACANATAGAAAATAATGCCTCTTCAGAGTATATCAGTGAAAATCANATGTCAGGAGTNGGNGATCACCCTCTTTATGCAAAATATACACCTGATAGGATCTCAACTTTGGGACGTAGAGANATATTTGTGTTTGGCAGTAATCTTGCAGGACATCATGGGGGAGGAGCTGCAAGAGTCGCATTTAATCGCTTTGGNGCAGTGTGGGGTCAAGGCGAGGGNCTCCAAGGTAATTCCTATGCTATTCCTACAATGCAGGGAGGAATNGAAACTATTAAGCCATACGTTGACAGATTCATTGAATTTGCAAAATATGAGAAGGCTCTTACATTTTATGTAACTAAAATAGGGTGTGGAATTGCTGGCTTTAAGTTGANTGAGATTGCCCCATTGTTTAAAGATGCACTTGTGGTTTCCAATATCCGNCTTCCCAAAGAGTTTGTAGANNTAATCGGTAAAAATGATGATGANGTACAGAGGANAGATCTGTTAACNCATTATCATGGTGTAACAAGAACTTTTGCTGATTTAGTGANTGCACGGAATAAGGAATCCGGCTTCCAATCTCCGAACGAGGTTATGTCATTCTTAAAACAATATTTTGATAGATTTAAACGGAATGGAGATGATGTGGCATTCATTTCTGTACGCATATTGTGGAATATCCTAAATGAGGAGAACTTGTTTAAGAATGGTCAACTTGACGTTAATACTTTGAATAAACATCTTTTTGATNTTCCNTCGCATAGTAGTGAAATCGATAGAGCGTATGATTCCTATTGTAGAGAGAAACTCTTTAATATAATAGTCTATCTAAATTACTTCCGTAANTATCGTTCTTCCNAGGANGTCNTCAATGATATTAATNGTTCCGGAATCACTCACTTCTCACATTGTGGACCTAACNGCGATTATTTAATGTCTCCAATCCGCGCTGGANATGGATATCCATTGTTCTATTTTGAACGGTTTCTAAACGAAAACTGGGATAAGATCCAGAATNCNGATGGAGTATTAGATCCACAGCGTCTTGACGAACTAATGTTNAACANNCATGAACGNGGCNTGAGGAAATATGGACTTGAAGCTGTCTTATCACACGATTATAACCCATATCCNTGCTGGGGNGCTTTTATNCCCAAACGCATCGGATCNGGNCCTGTGTACATANAACTTGATAAAGGAGGGTATGCGATTTCATGTGGAGAAGGNGCNGGACCTAATCATATTCCACACTATCTTGAATACTCTATAGCTACTGAAATATTAGAAACGGATTCTCGATATGAATGTATCCAAGGTTATTTCATTCCCAAGGAGGATATATCACTGCCAATTCTTGGAACATGGAGAGAAGCCGGAATAATGGAATTTGCNAACTTAGAAGAAAAACGCAAATTCATTACAGATCTAANNCTTAAACGAGATACTAATTTGTGACGTTATGGGCAANATATTCAGTNTNATTAANAAATTANTCGGNCGTAATAGCGCGTTAACGAATNATNTGCCATCAACTACGGAGNCATTNATTCCTGAAACCGTAGATGAAACTCCAATNCNTATGAGCATNNATTGGGAAAGCCTTGTAAANTGTATANTTGAAGAAGGTTATNNACTNGAACATTTNGANGTGCANGATTTGAGAATAGTNGCNGGNNATAAANNGCTTACNATTATATATGATNNNCGAGAGTTNGGNCTCCANAGTTTNGGCATNTANNATTANTGCNCAACNTCAGACGNAGAAGGNCATANNTTGATGGCACAAATCATTCGTGAAAACGAAGANGATGCNTATANATCNTTGCTNATTGAATCGTCCGANGATGAANTNTGGNTTAACATNGCAGATTGNACNAATCGNGGNNNTGGANTATATCNTAGATTGCANGAACAAATGATTGANGTNTTTGAGCCGATTATACTTAAATTCNTCAAGGATAATGCTNTANTNGATAACGTTGGNNTTTGTGTTGCTTNNGGNGANTNCGGAACGTCNCACGTCGCNCCNTTTCTTTGCCANAAACTNAATGCNTTGGGNNTANATGTACATGTTGCTATTATTGANTNAANTTTGGANNCAAGATTGAAAAANAANTTNCTTGCTGCATCTAANCAACTNGAGNNNATGTCTTGNACATACAAGGTGTTTCAGTATCCTAATATGGATGGTNATTTTGATTTGAATAGACTGAAAGAAGNTTCGCNNTATATAATATCGAAAGCTGTCGGGCATCTNCGAACGGTAATATNCGAGTAATATGNGTGCATTTATCTTCAACAAGCAGATACAATTGAAGTCAATGAGTTGTGCTCATGGACATTCNCAGCCGCAACCTATTCCAAANGCAGTAAATCTCTTTATTAAGGTNACGGATTTCTGCAATGCGCGTTGTGCATTCTGCTCAAACGGCCGTTGCCATGAAAATATCGTAGCGTTTGATCACGTTAAGTTATGGGAGGTTATTGAAGAATTAAGGGAAAATGATATAATCATAAATCGTATNAATATAACCGGCGGAGAGCCTTCCGTGGCTTCTGAAACTGTGAATCAAATTCTTGCAACAGCCAGCACAGAACAATATCATAAAATCCATCTACATCTGAACACAAANGGACTTCTTCCGGCCTCGCAAGATATGATGCAGCATACTCGTTGGAANTCCATATCAATGTCTTTACATCATTANGACCGAGATAAGTTATCAGAGATATATGGTGTTTCAATTTCGGAAAAGGCATTAGAGTTTNTGGATATAGATACGGAACGAGTTAATGCNAGCTGCAATCTTATTCGAGGTTTCATTGACACACCTNCCGAAGTTGAGAATATGATGAAGTTTGCTATCTCGTTGAGATTACCTCGTCTGGGNTTCGTTGCTTTGATGAAAGTCAATGATTACTGTAAGAAGCATTATGTTGATTTCGACGAAATAAACTTTACAAACATTCCTCANTTGTATTTTACTGAGTCNCGCAATCGTGGTGCAGACTGTAAATGTAGNAACTATCTGTATAATCACAATGGAAGGATTTTGGAGGTGTATATGCGTAACTACTCCAATCCNAACTACTGTGAATCCTCATTGATGTATGACGGACGATATTTAAGACAAGGCTTTCACGATGACAANATCATATACTGACATAAAGCGTTTGTTTGAACNGCGNAAGAACAATCCGNTGTTCAATACCTCATATCCNNTATCTCCTGACGATTGGGCTAAATACTCAACGCCGGGNACATTGCCTTTTGNCNGTTCCAAACCAATTGCATTCTACATTCACATNCCTTTCTGCCNTCAGATNTGCTCTTTTTGTGAATACACAAAGATGTGTACTCCGGNGAAAGAGAAGCAACGTNGCTATTTGGGAGCATTAGATATGGAATTTAACCGTTTTATTGACCGCTACCCGAATATGAAAATATATGGTTTCGATATAGGAGGNGGNACACCAACTTCTTTAGACGCAGGTGTNTTNTGTCAACTTATGTCNATGTTTGAGGAGGGTTTTGTGGCNGATNGAATGGTGACTTCAGATTATGAACCAAGNATTGAAGGGTCTTTTGAGACATTGGTNGANGACTANTGGGGANCGCATAAAAGNTATTATATTGCNAAAGCNGGATTCAAAAGATTATCGNTGGGNGTNCAGTCCACGGNAGAAGATGTACTCAGTCCGTTACATCGTAACAACATTTCAGTTTCCAAAATGGGTAAGGCTATGGATGAATGGCATCGGCTTGGAATCTCGAAAATCAATTTNGACTTGATGTACGGCCTACCGGGACAAACAATTGAAACGATTAAAAAAGATATTGAGGTTATTCGCGATCTGAATCCTGAACAGGTAACTGTTTANGAATTTCGTACCAATCAACTNAAAANAANCTATAAAACTGATTCAGAAAGTTNCTTTAACCAGTATTGTGAACTGTTTAACAATTTGATNCGCCTCGGATATTACGGAGAATTTGGACGCAACACCTTCAGTCGTGATCCTTATGATTGTGGCTTATCCTCTTATCTCCGCCATAGGATGTTTGATGGTTGGCAATATAAAGGATTGGGGATTTCAGCACAAAGTATGTCTCCGTTCGGAATTTCCTACAATATTGGGAAAAATGAATCAGTAAGAAAGTTGCTTGATCAAGACNGGCTTATTAANAACAGCCATTCTTATGAAGCTTCAACATATTACCAATTNCCTCACAATGAATTANTGAACAAATTCATTGCTATATCCGGTTATTCCGGNGGTTTNTCCCTTTCAACTGCCAAAAATATTTACGGAGATGATTTCGATGCGCGTTATAATACAATTGTGAGATTTCTAATAAATGAGAATCTGATAACCATCAAAGGCGACCGGTTTCAACTTACNGAAACAGGCTTCCGCAATTATGGAGCTGTCTTNTCATTATTTTATTAGGCTAATTTNGTGAGACGATTATTGACATTATTGTTATAACCACTTTGCTACACCGCCATGATGAGAACATGTNCCTCTACGNCTTCGGCTAAAACTATATGTTCCATCTCGACATAATGCCGTTGCTCCNGCTGGTGCNGTNTGATAATAAGTTGGAGATTGNACTCTCTCNCCGCGNGAATTTGTATAGTATTTGATTGAATTTCCCGATGATANTNCTGTTGAGGNGGAAGATTTATANGTTTTAGGTTGATTAGNTTTCTGAACNATGTATTTACGAGATACATAATCCACATGACCATTATAACTTACTCTTGCCCATGAGTCATCCTCATAATTGAGGACATAGATAGTTTCGCCTTTGGGGATAGTTGCCGATACCCCNGCANATGTGCAAGGTAGAGTTCGCATATTCAAGTTGGCTGTTGTTACAAACGGAGTCTGCGCCAGCGAGACAAGGGAGGTCAAAACGACCGAAANAAGNAATAGTAACTTTTTCATTTTGCAATTGATATTTATGATTTACACTGCAAAATTACTATTGAACTATCAGTCAAATCTTATTCCCGAAATATTACAATGATAAACATACAATACGAATATATCTAGCGTTGCAATATTGCAGCCCCTAATCGCCGCCTGTGGCGGCCGAAATTTTGAGCGAAATAAGCGGTGCNACTTCATCACGAGGTCGCACCGCTTCGACTATTTGGCTACTGATTTATATTTGGTATATTTCCAATGGAGATTAGTTTGTCGTTTCTCCAATATTCAATTCTGCCGGGATTAAATCCCATTTCGGCAAAGGCGATATTCTGTAGATATTGGATATATTGCTCGCCTTTGATATTTAATCCTATAAGATTTCGGAATATCATCGGTATTGAACTATTATCGTTTGATGATAATATTATTTTTCCGTTCTGCTTTATGCTATCAAAATTGGGTTCATAACTAATTGAGGATTATAACCTCCGCCGTGAATGGGGGAGATCGGGTTAAACTTATGCTCTCTTTCGCTCGGCAATCATCTCTTGTTGGTGTTGATCGCCTATTTCAACTTGGAATGGACGGAGGAACTATGCGGGATGTGTATTGTCAGGACTCGATAACCATTATTTCTCAGGAATATCATAATGAACGGGCTTTGTATCAGGCGAAGCATCTTGGCATAGATGCGATTGCATTCAACGCCAAGATGCCGGCGCAACGCACCTCATGGTGGCGCAACCGAGGTCGTGAGGTATTAGCCCTCTCTTCCCATCCCTTTATCGCTATGTTCAATATGACGCCCTTGTTCAATTCTATTGAACAATATTAAAATATTGAACAAAATATTTGAAAATCTCGAAAATGTTCATTAAATTTGCAATGTTCAATGATGTTGAACATGTTGTAATAATTGAACAAATGAGCAATCAAGAGATATTAAATAGGGCTGTCGCTGCTCTGAATAGTAATCTTTTTCGCGAAAAAGCCACGGTAGAATACGATGGAGATTTCCCTTATCTTAACTTGGCCCAAGTCTCATAAAATTTCAGAATCACCGGGATCTAAGTTTTTCGGTCACCCACGTGTCGAGGGTACGGGTCTTTAGACTAAAGTTGGCTCCTATCAGGATTATAGTACGGACGTCTGCTGTGAATGGCCCGTAATAATTTTTCTCGTGGATTTGTGAAAGTGCAGCTTCCGGAGTACTGTCAATCTTAAACTCGAATATATATACAAATTTATCTGTAAGAATCTGCATGTCGCATCTTCCGGCACTTGAATGTACTTCCGTGCGTACTGACAGCCCCATCATCTTGGCGACGATAGCCATCATGTTCTGAAAATGTATCTCTTTATTTTTCTCAGGCTCGGAGGTCGTATCGGCGAAAAGACTCTTCATGCGTTGCATGAAAGCGTCTATCCGTCCGTCGTTGATATCCTGCACACAGTCTCTGACATTAAAAACGGATCTGCCGCCTACTCCCCGGAAGAATCGGTTGGCAAGTGAGGTCCAAAATGATTTATTTACTTCTCTGTTTGGGAAATCTAATACGTACTCTTCTGTCTCCGGATCATAATTCTTTATGGTCAGATAGCCTGACTGATATAATAATGGCACAAAATCATGGCTGATATCGGATATATCACTTAGTTCAATCTCGTTCTTGCGCACTCCTTCAATTGCGTCAAGACTATAGCCATAGGTCTCTATAAGTTTTATAAGATATGACGGAGATCCGCTTGCATACCAGTAACTTCTCAATTCCCCGTCGTTGAATGCATTAAGCACACTGAATGGATTATAGATAAATTCACCACGTGCAGCAAAATGATAGCCGTCATACATTGTCTTGAACTTATCCCATGTCTCATATTCGGAGATACCATGCTCTTTCGCGAACATTGCTACCGAGTCCTTGAAATCACGACGAAACTCAGACTCTGCGATCCCACAGATCGCATTGAATTTAGGCAACATGGATATGTCCCTAAGATTGTTGAGACCACTGAACACCGACACCTTACCGAATTTGGTGATTCCGGTCAACATGGCGAAACGTATGTACCTGTCATTCCCCTTGATGACAGAATAGAACCCTCGTAGTTCTGCCTTTATACTTTCATTGACACTGTCATCATGCAGGCAGTCAAGCATTGGCTTGTCATATTCGTCAATCAGTATCACGACCTTTCTATCCAGACGGTGGTAGGCCTGCTCTATCAGTTCTGAAAAACGCAATGCTATTGAAGGTGCGGATGACGACAATCCATACTCCCGCTCAATCCCGGACAGACAATTCCCTATGAGGTCGATAAGGCGCTTAGGACTGTCTATGTGGTCTGTGCTTAAGTCAAAGCGGAAGACGGGATACGACTTCCATTCATGTTCCAAAGAAGAAATAAGGAGACCTTCAAAGAGATCTTTCTCTCCTTTGAAATAGGACTCAATAGTAGACATCAGCAGACTTTTCCCAAACCTGCGCGGACGGCTCAGGAATACATATTCATTATTGCTGACAAGATCATGAATTAATTCTGTCTTGTCAATGTAGAGATACCCATTAGATATCAATTTACTGAATGTCTGAATTCCTATCGGATATTTTATTCTGTCTGCCATTGCCCATGTATTGTTTGTGCAAATATAAACAATCCCTTTGGATTATACAAACTTTTATCGTAGAACATTGCTATGGAAGAGTTTTGCAGCCGCAAGTAAACAAAACAGCCGCCGTACGCTTTGTATTACCGATTTAGTAGAGCGAATAACTTATAGAGGTTTGAGTATGATTCGCCGTCTTCGCCGATCGCGGTTGCATTTTTTAGGGCGGTTGTCAGTTTATTGTCGGCCAATAAGGTAGCAACCCAATTTTCTTTTGAAAGATATGATTGTTGCTTGCTAAAGTTGGGAAGATAACGACGGAGGGCGTATATTACATCATCAGACGTTGCGAAATAGCGGTTGGTGTTGAGGTAATGGAGTAGAAACCAGAACTCAATAGATGGCATACTTTCGCAGATGATTACTGAGGGGTTATTGGCATAACGCTGGCGCATCGCATCAAATTTGGTCTTGTCTGCTTGGTGAATGCGCGTTATGTCCACATCAAATACACATACGGCTATACCATCATCAGCAAGCACTCGCTCGACCTGACGTTGAATATCATCAATATTCTGCTCGGCAAAGTTTCTTGGTTTGCAGACATAGTTGTAACCATTTAGACTTTTCAAATGCGTGAAATAGAAACGCTCGGTCGCACCCTCGCCTATGATTGTTATCGCCGGATTCTTGAGCTTACGCTCTTTGATTCTTCTTGCCATAATTACAATACGTTGGGAAGTGCGCCAAAACGACCGTTCATATATGCGCGGTGGATGGATGAGAGTTTATTTAATCCCTTGAAATCAACAAGAGAGAACAACTGAGAACTACCGTCTTTCCCTTTTTCGGTAAACCAAACCGAATCCTTTCCGAAAATATCATCAATATCTTTCAGGATCGGGTCATAGTGTGTGGATACAAGCAGTTGCGACTGATTGTCAGGAGTATTGACAAACTTTGAGAGAATATACTCCATAAGATTAGGATGCATAGATGCCTCAATCTCGTCAATACATAGGAATGCATGACGGTGCAACTGCTCATAAATCATAGATTCCAGTTCAACCATTCGCTTGGTGCCGGTGCTTTGGCAAGCCTCCGGGAGAACATAATCATGCGTTCCGTCGGCATGCTCAACCTTATGTCCAAAAAGAGCGGCCATCTTCTGAATCTTGATATCGGAAATATTGAAGTCGGCTTCCTTAGCAAATTGAAGAAGGTATTCCCGGAAATCCTCGCTATCAGCAATGTGCTTTTTCGCATCATTGGAGAGCGTCGTGAGTGAACCGCTTTGTAATGGAAGAATACGGTTATCAATCCATCGGCGCATATTGTCAAGATATGCAACCGAGACATTTACCTTTTTCAGTGTAGCCAACAACGACATGTTGCGGAGGCAATTCATCGTCATGACATCTACCTCAGCCTGCGAAAGTTTTACCACAGCCGGATTGAAATTCAATTTAGATACACCTTCNACATCCTCACGNCANAATACTTTTGTCGGGCGATTNGAAAGATANACNAAGAGCGACTCGTGNCAAACCTTTTCNGGATTNACNTTGAGCTTATACCAATANCGNAGNCCNNCNGCNTAGAATTTNAATTCAAATTCNGTGTCGAAAGAAAGNGCATNTTCNCTTAACAGGAANGGCTGNACNTCNNTACCGTCATCATTNGTNGNNGGNAGNNTATTCCAGAATCGGCGNAAGAACTCAANNGCATCAAGTAGATTTGACTTACCGCTTGCNTTTGCGCCAAGCACAACGGCAAAGCGCAACAGTTTTACGCCATCTGGCATCTTGACCACACTGTTGTAGCGATCTTCTTCAGATGGTTCAAAACTCAGCTCCACTTCATCACGAAACGACTTGAAATTTCGTATTTTCAGTTCCTGTATCATAACCGATGAGATTTAATGATGCAAATATAATGATTTCTTACTATTTGGCAAAATTAAAACTGTATAACTGTATTATTTTAATTTGCGATTATATGTATTTTGTGCCAATTCCAAAATTAAATCATATTTAATATAGGTATTAAAGTCTTATTTTTGCTCAGTATGGTGCAGCCGCAAGTAAACAAAACAGCCGCCGTACGCTTTATATTTATATGCGTTTAGATTCATGAATAGTTATGGCCGGAATAGGATTCTCATATAAGAAATATATCGCTGTCATCGCATTGCAGATAGTAATGGTGATGACAGTGCTCGACGTCACACTTGTCAACGTTGCGCTCCCGGTGCTCGCCGGTAAGTTCGACATCAGCAGTTCCACAGCCATATGGGTCATCACTATCTATCAGCTCGTCATCACCATGCTCCTCCTTCCGGTCAGCTCGATAGGCGACCTCTTCAGCTACAAGCGCACCTTCCTTGTCGGCGTCTCCGTCTTCACGCTCTCATCAGCCCTTTGCGCCGCCTCGCAAAACTTCACGATGCTCATCATAGCCCGTGCCCTGCAGGGCATAGGCGCAGCATGCGTCATGGGGGTCAACATTGCATTGGTCAGGCTCATATATCCCCGTGAGATACTCGGACGTGGCATGGCACTCAACGCCATGTGCATTGCCATTGCCACCGCTGCCGGTCCTACCATCGGAGGTGCCATACTCTCCATCGCCTCCTGGCACTGGCTGTTTCTGATCAACGTGCCGCTCGGCCTCGTGGCATTCTTCATAGGATGGCGCCTGCTGCCTCATAATCCGGAAGTCGACCACAAACCTAAGTTCGACTGGCTGAGCGCCGTGGAAAACATGATAGTATTCGGTCTCATATTCTATGCCTTAGGCAATTTCTCGCGCAAGGGGGATGTCGTGCTTAGCAGCATAATGCTTGTAGTCGGCATCGGAGTCGGCATATTCTATCTCAGACGCCAGTTTCATCATGAGCAGCCGCTCCTCCCCGTAGATCTCTTCCGCAACTCCATGTATTCGATGAGTATCGCCACATCCGTCTGCTCCTTCATAGCGCAGAACATGACGATGATCGCCTTGCCGTTCCTGTATCTCAAAAGCTATCATTTCTCTGAGATCACCACCGGACTCCTGATGACTCCCTGGCCTATCGCCACCATGATAGTCTCCCCCATAGCGGCGCGATATGTGGAGAAACACAATCCGGGAGCCACCGCGGCATTGGGCATGTGTGTCTTTATCGTCGGCGTTCTCCTGCTTCTCTTCACCGGCGACTCACCCTCGGAATATAACATCGCATGGCGCATGGCAGTATGCGGTGTGGGATTCGGAATGTTCCAGACTCCCAACAACATCGTGATGGTGATGGCCACACCTGTCAACCGCACCGGAGGAGCGGGAGGGCTTCAGAGCACTGCCCGCCTCGTCGGCCAGACTTTGGGCGCCACTATAGTCAGCACGGTCTTCGCCATCACGGCATCCAACACCGGCGCCGTAGCCACATGCCTCGTCATAAGTGTGATATTCGCCCTATGCGCGGGAGTGTTCAGCTATACGCGTACACTCGGGCACAAGGGCGAACTTCACATGTGATCATGACATCACGTCATGCACTATTTATTTTCTATAGGTATCAATAGCCGAATATCTGCTCCGGAGTCAGCATCACTACCTTGCCGAGCTTAGAAAGGACATCCATATCGAGGTCTTCTACATCGCCGAGGATACAATAGTAGTAGGTGCGTCCTTTCACCTTGTCTTTCTGGAACTCTACGATGTCGTCGAGCGTAAGCGAGGGAAGAGCCTCAAACACGTCGCGGCGCGTGTCGTGATCCTCACCCTTGTCAAGAGCGTTGATATAACTCCAGGCGATATTGTCCTTTATGATGCGCTCGGTACGCAGGCGGGCATCCAGTCCTTCCTTGGCGAGGTCGAACGCACGCTGGCTCTCCGGCATATCGTTGATGATCTCATTGAAGGCCGCTATGGCATCACCCATCTTGTCGTTCTGCGTGGCGATCATCGTAAGATAAGTGTAAGGACGGTCGAGATAACTTGGCTCTCTGTAATAGGCGCCTGCCGAGTAGGCGAGGGAGCGGCTCTCGCGCATCTCCTGGAATACGATGGCATTCATCGAACTGCCGAAATACTCATTGTAGAGTTCGAGTTTCGGATCATCTATCGAACCGATCTTCTCACCATTGTTGGAATACATGCGCATATACAGCTGCTTGGCAGGGTAGGGAGCCACGAACACAATCGTTTCGTCGGTCTGAAGCATGGGATACTTGTCGTGGCCCTTCACGGGGCGCAGCGACTTGACGCCCTTGCCGTGGTTGGCGTTGAGAGTAGCGAGGAATTCATCAGGCTTCATGCCGCCATAGTAGATGATGCGGTGGTCGATACCCTGAAGCGAGCGGATGGCATCTACGAGTTTCTGCGGATCCATGTCGCGGAGATCCGCCGAGTGCAGACCATCGGTCAGAGGGTTGTGTTCGCCATGTAGCATATAGGTGGCGAGATTGACGAAGTTACTGTTCTGATTGGTCTTCTGGTTCTCCTCGCTCTGGGCGATACGGTCTATGAGCGCGTCGTATGCCTCTTTGTCTACCGTTGCGTTGGCGAGGATATCCTCCATCAGGGCCATGGCCTGCGGCATGTTCTCACTGAGGCCGGAAAGCACGATATATGATCTCCGGTCGTTGGTCACTATCCGGTAGTTGCATGCCAGGGCATAGAGCTCGTCCTGTATCTGCTGGGCGGTCTTGTCCTTGGTGCCGAGATATTCGAGATAGTCTGACGCAACGTCAAGGAGAGGATCGTCGTTGGTGCCGTAGTCGAAGATATATGTCACCTGGAAGAGGTCGTTGGAATTGTTGGGTGTATATAGCACCTCCACTCCGTTGTTGGCCGTCAGTTTAGTAAGATCCTTGTCGTAGTCTACAAACACCGGTTCGATCGGCTCCACCTTCGTGTTGCGTATCTCGGTGAGGAAATCGCTTGTGGCGTCGCGGTTGGTGGCGATTGGTGTGAGTGAAGGCTTGGCTATCTTCAGCTCGTTGGGGTCGTCGCCCTGCCGCTTGTAGAGAGCCACATAGTTGTCCGGACCGAAATACTTGTTGGCTACTCTCACCACATCTCCTTTCGTGATCTTGTCGAGATTGTTCATGCGGCTTACGACGTCGCTCCAATCCTGTCCGGCTACAAATGCGTCTACATACATGTCGGCCCTGCGGTCGTTGCTCTCGAAAGCACGCTGCTGGGCAAGTTTCTCATTGTTGACGATAGCCTGTATCAGCGACTCGGAGAAGTCTCCGGCGCGGAGTTTTGCCATCTCCGCTGTCAGCAGGGAGCGCACATCGTCGAGGGTCTGGCCCGGCTTGGGATATCCGATCATAAGGAAGGCGCCCTGGTCGGAGAGTCCATACATTCCGGCGCCGGTGCCGAGAGTGAGTTGTGGCAGATTGATGTCCACGTCGAGAAGGCCCGTCTTGCCGTTGGCGAGAATTTCGGTCGCTACCTCCAGAGCCGGCATGTCCTCGTCTTTGACAGCGGGAGTGCGCCATGCCAGATATATGTATTCCGCTTCCTTGCCGAGCACTTCCACCTCGATGGGGGAGGTGATGGGCTGCTCTGCCGGGAAGTCAAGCACCGGAAGGTTGGGATTCGGCTTCAGGTGTCCGAAATATTTCTCAATCACGTCCACCATCTCGTCAGGGTCAAAATCACCCGACAGACAGATGGCCATATTGTTGGGCACATACCACTGCTTGTGGTAATTCTTCACGTTTGTTATGGAAGGATTCTTGAGGTGCTCCTGGGTTCCGAGCACAGTCTGAGTGCCGTAGGGATGGTTGGGATAGAGGGTCGCGAGCATTTTCTCCGACATCTTGCGGCTGTCTTTGGTCAGCGACATGTTCTTTTCCTCATAGATGGTCTCCAGTTCCGTGTGGAATCCGCGGATCACCGGATGCTCGAAGCGGTCGGCCTGTATGCGGGCCCAGTTCTCTATCTGGTTGGAGGGTATATCCTCCACATAGCACGTCACGTCCTGCGTCGTATATGCGTTTGTACCGTTGGCTCCGATGGCCGCCATGAGTTTGTCATACTCATTGGGGATAGCGAGCAGGGATGCCTGATAGCTTACGGAGTCGATCTCGTGATATATTTGGGCTCGTGCTGCGGAGTCGGTGGTGGTGCGGTAGGTCTCAAACAGTTGCTCGATGCGGTCGAGCATCGGTTTTTCGGCCGCGTAGTCCTGTGTGCCGAATTGTTCTGTGCCCTTAAACATCAGATGCTCGAAATAGTGGGCAAGACCTGTGGTCTCGGCAGGATCGTTCTTGCCGCCGACGCGCACCGCCACATACGTCTGGATGCGTGGAGCGTCTTTATTGACCGTCATGAAGATCTTAAGACCGTTGGGGAGGGTGTACATCTTGGTGTCCAGCGGGTCATTGGCTACTGTCTGGAACTCTCTTCCGGCTATTGCCGGTGATGCCGCGAGCAGCATTATGGCGCCTAACCATAAGGATCGGATGGAAAGTTTCATAGGCTTGTTGTTAAGTGTTGTAGGTTTTTATATGCAAAGGTAACTAAATTTTCTTTATGAAGGAAATATATTTTGAAGATTATGAAATTTTGATTACTTTTGTAATCAAATGAAGTTGTTTGGACTTTTCAATATCTATACCATGAAAGAAGACGAACTCGCCCGGTATATATCCGAAGGCTTTGAGACCGCTAAGGCGGGTAATGCGATAGAACCTTATATGATGGCGAAGCCATATGCGGCCAATGGAATCCTTCCGGCACGCAGCCATTATGCATTCGGCTGGATTGCATACTATGCCTTGCACCAGGCTGCTGACCATGACATTCTTCTGCGGAAGCAGATTCTGGCTACGTATCTGGCGCTTAATGTGCCCCGGCCCCACAAACTGCATTCAATGGTGCTGACAGAGGCCATCCGCCTCTATAGGAATGCACGTGAGGCTGCCTTCGGCAAGAAGAAAGGTGAGGCCGAGGCGTTCTCTATCGTGAGGTTCTGTGGCTTATGGGGTCTGGAGAATATGCGCGAGGGCGACTGGCGGCGAAAGGAGTTTGAGGGAAAGACATTGGGCTCCACTGCCGAAAAACTCATCACGGTCTATGTCGATGAACTTGAGGAGACGTCCGCCGTGGCCTCCGCAGGGTTTCGAGCCGTTCTCGACAAGGCTATGGCGACTTTCCCCGACAGCGCCATGCTCCTGATGCAGAGAGCTGCCATTCATGCTTCCGAAGGAGAACCGGATGAGGCGAGACTGCTTCTGAAGCGTGCTCTCCTCACTGCTCCCGGAAAATTCTTCTTATGGCAGAGGCTTGCCATGCTCATATCGAAAGATGCCGACATCCGGCTTCATGTGGCTCTTCTCTACAAGGCGTTGAAGTCTCCCGGCCAGGAGCAGTTCAAGGGGCGTATACGTCTCGCGCTTGCCGATGCGCTCATCTCGCGCGGCATGCAGGGGGAGGCCCTTTGGGAACTGGAAAGGGTGAGACGGGTCTATGAGGCAAATGGCTGGAATCTTCCTGCTGCCTACCGTAATGCTTCGAAGAAGATCGCTGACGGCACTTCTCCAGTCGATCCCGAACCGATCTATCGCAGACTCGAGTCTTTGGCCGATGACGAGGTGTATGCGTCGCTTCCCGAAGTGAGGGCAAGGAAGACATATCATAAGAGTCCCGATGAGCGCGGAGATGGAAAGGGTTTTGGACGTCAGGCTGTGGCATGGAGAGTGACAGACGGAGGTGGCTCGCATTATTGGGTGCAGCCGCATCGCTTCGGCATCGGTGCTGACCTTCCGCTCGGCACCGAGGTCCTGATCCGGGTGCATCAAGGGAAAGCCGTCAGGCTACGTCTCGCCCCGGATCCCGCTTAGACGTGTTCTACAACAACTTCAGAGTAAATCTTCAAATTCCCATGCAGAGATGTGCCTTGCGCCATCTCGCATAGGGAACTGGTCTTCGTCCATTGTGATAAGAAGTTTCTCACCCATATTCATATCTTTAAAAAAATTCGTCTATAGACGAATTTTCTAAGGGAAAATGTGAAATTTTCGAGTATGGACGAATATTTCAAAGTAAAGTTAGAATTTTTCGAGTACGGACGAAAAAATATAATACTTTCCTCTGTATGGTTTGAAAGATGCATGCATTGAGATGGCATGTATGTCAGATGAGGGCGATAACTGATGCCTGGTATTGTTGAAAATACACTTTTTCGTGTATGATATTTGGATAGTTAAATTTTATAGTGTATATTTGTACTCAAAATTGAATAATATGATTACGACCAAGAGTGAACAGGAAGTTGAGGCATTCCTTAGGGAGTTTAGACCTAAATTTAATATATGGGGCATAATATTCCTGCATAGAGAGAAGAATGAAGAGGCTTTGCGGGCTTTAGGCATAACACCGGTTGCTCGTGAGGAAATTATAAAAAAAATAGAAAGAGATGATTATTCCCATTCTATCATTGACGAGGCAACGTTCGGAGATATGTGGGTGTTTGGTAAGGATTATGATGGTACGGAACTCTATATCAAGATATCCTTAGGTGCTCCTGGGAGCAAAACAATTTGTATATCTTTTCATGAGGCAGAGCATCCTCTTTCTTATCCGTTTAAAAAAAACTCATAGTTAAGAAAATAGTGGTGTATGGAGAAGTTTGTTGATATGAAAAGCCCATTTACAGGTGGTCGCGTTAAGGAAATCAGCACAATGGAGGTCAAGGAATTCAGAAAAGAAAAATTCCCGGTGCATGTCAGGTATTACGTATGTGAAGATACCGGCGAGCAATTTACGACCACCGAGCAGGATACACTTCAATTCAATGATTTGTATGCACAGTATCGGATAAAGCATGGTATTCCTTTCCCGGATGAGATAAGGATGATACGTCAGAAATACAATCTCAATTATTCCCAGATATCAAGAATTCTTGGATTTGGTGCCAATCAATATGCCAAATATGAATCCGGGGAGATTCCGTCGGAGTCAAATGGAAAAATGATTATGGCTGTAGGGGAAAAAAATGTGATGCTAAACCTTCTGAAAAATTGTGAATCTACTTTTCAGCCTGGAGAGTACGATCGGATACTGACATCTATCATTAAAAGCGAAGAAACTAATTTTAATACTTATCCACTGTATAAAATCATATATTCCGATAGTAGACGCAGCATTTTTAATGGATATGGCCCAAAGAGTATTGAAAAACTTTTTGAGATGGTTCGGTATATTGTAAGGAAACATGGTGAAGTCTTCCCTACGAAATTGAATAAACTGATGTTTTATTCAGATTTTTGTAATTACCGTAAAATAGGACAGTCAATCAGTGGGTTGCAGTATAGGGCATTGAATTTCGGCCCCGTGCCTGATCACTACGCTACAATATACGATAATGTGCCGTATTTGGATAAAAGATTAATTGAAGTGCACGGAATGGTCGGGACTATATTGAGTTCAAAATCTGATGAATGTGATGTGGTAATATCCGATGTGGAAATGGAGACCATGGATTATGTCATAGAAAAACTTCAGGATCTTACTGTAAAAGATATTATAAATGCCAGCCATCATGAAGATGGTTGGATACATAATAACCAGACGCATGGGTATATCTCATATGATGAGGCTTTCAATATGAGACTTGTATAATATGAGTTGCTTACTTTAATAATATAAGGTCAGATTTTCTCCGGAGGGGAGAGGCGGTAGATTTCGGTGCGGAGATCTTCGGCCAGTTGCGGGAAGGTCTTGCCTGATTTTTTCAGATCTGCCACCGGAATAGGTCTGCCGATGATGATGCGGAATCTCTTCCCCCGTGAGGCGCATAGTTCGGCAGGCAAGGTTGCCTGCTCAAGATTTATCTTTATCCCAAGTTTTTTTCTCCATTTGGCAAGACGATAGAACCGCTTGCGGTTGAGCGCCACAAACCTAACAGGCACGATATCCCTGTCATTTTCGAAGGCTTTCTGCACGAAAGCCTTCTGCCATTTCAGGTCGTGCACCTCGCCTCCCGGATGCAGACGTGAGACAAGACCGGCCGGAAAGACGATCATATGGCGGTCGGAAGCATACTCCGCATTGATCGCCTCCGCAGCTGAACGCGCCTGACTGCCGTATTTGTTGATCGGCAGGAAGACATTGCTAAGCGGCTCCACGTTCATCAGAAGGTCATTGACCATAAACCGTATGTTCTCGTCGCCATAGCGTTCTCCAAGCACAGCGATAAGCGCTATCCCGTCGAGTCCCCCCAGAGGATGATTGGAGGCAAACACAACGCGTCGGTCGAGCGTGGGAAGATTCTCTTCCCCCTCCACTTCCACTTCGATGTCGAGATAGTTTAGGATCTTTCCGGCAAACTCACTCCCTTGCGAGGGATAACCCGTGCGGAGCATCTCGTTCAGTTCATCCTGATGGATGAGTCGCGCCAGGACGCCATATAGGAATCCCGGTATATACTTCTGCTTATGCGAAGGGATTCTCTTGCGGAGAATCCCTTCTATGTCTAACTGCAGCAATTGTCTCATTGTCTTGGACGGTGTATTATTTACCGGTGCCTTTCTTTGCGCCGCGCCATGTGGCGTCCTCATCATTGACCGACTGCTCCTCATCCCAGAACTCGTCGGCCCATTCCTCATCAGTCTCAGGCATCCATTCCTCATCCTCCTCGTCGTCCTGATGGAAGATGAACTCATCTTCCTCTTCCACGCGGTGGCGACGGTCAAGGTTGCGGTGGGTGATGGTAGACTGCGCGAGATTGTCTTCCGAATTGATCTCCCTCCAGAGAAGATCCTTGAGTTCGGTCAGGCCGAAGCCGGTCACTGCAGAGATGAACACTGTAGGCACACCTTCCGGAAGTTCATTCTTCATTTCCTCCATCATCTCTTCATCGAGCATGTCGCATTTCGAGATCGCGAGTACGCGGCTCTTGTCCATCAGTTCGGGATTGAACTGTCTCAGCTCATTGAGCAGCACCTCATAATCTTTCTTGATATCCGTGGTGTCGGCCGGAATCATGAAGAGAAGCACCGCATTGCGCTCGATATGGCGCAGGAAGCGCAGTCCGAGCCCTTTCCCCTCGCTCGCTCCCTCGATGATGCCGGGGATGTCGGCCATCACGAAACTCTGGCCGTCGCGGTAACTCACGATGCCCAGGCTCGGCTCCATAGTGGTGAAAGGATAGTCTGCTATCTTAGGTTTTGCAGCGGAAATGGAAGATAGGAGAGTGGACTTGCCGGCATTCGGGAATCCTACGAGACCCACGTCGCCGAGCAGTTTAAGTTCAAGCACCACGGCCTTCTCTATCGCCGGCTGTCCCGGCTGGGCATAGCGTGGAGCGCGGTTGGTGGGAGTGGCGAAGTGTACGTTGCCTCGTCCTCCCTTGCCGCCGCGGAGAAGTTTGATCTCCTCTCCGTCGCGCGTGATCTCACACAGGTATTCGCCCGTCTCCGCATCAAACACCGTAGTGCCTACCGGCACCTCTATGATGCGGTCCTCGCCGTCCTTGCCCGTCGACCGGTTCTCGCCGCCGCTCTGTCCGTCGGTGGCGAAGATATGGCGCTGGTAGCGCAGGTCGAGAAGTGTCCATTTATGTCTGTTGCCGCGCAGAATGATATGTCCGCCGCGGCCGCCGTCGCCTCCGTCGGGTCCACCCTTCGGGATGTATTTGGCGCGGTGATAGTGGCGGCTTCCTGCGCCTCCCTTGCCTGATCGGCATAGGATCTTTACGTAGTCTATAAAGTTTGATTCAGCCATAATTTCTTCAATTCATAATGCATAATGCATAATTCATAATTAAGTGTCAGAACCGGCGGGAAGTGACCTCGTTGGCATAGCGGAAGTCGTCGGGCGAGCCGATGTCGATCCATGTGCCTTCGATCGCGAAATGCGACACTTTCATACCGTTCTCGATCAGCGACTCTACAAAGTCCGGGGCATCGAGATATTCACCCCTCCTGATGCCCTCGAGAATCTTGCGGTCTATCATATATACGCCTGCATTGGCGAAATGGTTGAAAGTGGGTTTCTCCTCAAGCCCCGTCACCCGGTCGCCTTCGGTCCGGAGGATGGCAAACGGCACGGAGACCGTATAGGGCACCGTGGCCATCGTCAGCACCGCTCCCGAATCCACATGATGGCGCCAGAGTTTCTCGAAGTCTATATTGGTCAGAAGGTCGGAATTCATCACTATCACCTGATCCTGGCTCAAAGTGTCGATAAGTGCCACGCTTCCGAGGGTGCCGAGTCTGCATGGCTCCTCGATGCAATGCACTCGGCCGTTCCATCTTGCATCCGAGAAATGATCTATGATCTGTTCCTTGAGATAATTGACCGTCACATAGATGTTCTCCACCCCATAGTTCATGAGTGAATCTACGTTATAGTCTATTATCGGGCGTCCTCCCACCTTTAGCAGTGGCTTCGGGGTGTCGAGCGTCAGCGGGCGAAGCCGTTCGCCGCGCCCTCCGGCCATAAGCACTGCATCTGCCGGTATTGCCGACTTCATCCTGCGTATGTCGATCACTCCCTCCAGGCGCCCGTCGGCAGTCACGGGCAGGAGATTGATTCTTCTTTCCCGTGCCTCCGACACTATCCTGTATCTCTCTTCGGGCGTTGCATCGGCCGGGAGGGAGATGAATCTCCGGAATGCGATTGCCTCGGCAGGGGCATCCGTAGTGTGGCCCGATATCAGGGCACGCCGGATGTCGCCGTCGGTCACGCTCCCGATGAGCCGTCCGTCGGAATCGACTGCGAAGAGGGTCATCGACTCGCCGCTCAGTTCGTTGAGTGCCACGAGAGTCTCCCTTATCGTCGCGGTGCCGCTTATGATATGTCGGTCGAGCAGTGTCTTCATTTCATCTCCGTATCTTCAGGAATCAGAGGAGTCTCATCCTCTTTCGGCCCGTCATACATCGCTTCGATCTCTTTCGCATACCGTTTTGCCACCACCGGCCGGCGCACCTTCAGCGTGTTGGTCAGTTCCCCTTCTTCCAGCGAGAAGTGACGTGGCAGGAGAGTGATCCTCTTTATCTGCTCAAACGACGCGAGATCTTTCTGCAGTTCATCGATCTCTCCCATAAGCATCCCGGTCACATCCGGATTCTGCAGGAATGCCTCCTTGTCTTCGGTGTCGATACCCTTTGACTGCGCCCAAGCCGTAAGCTGCTCCATGTTTGGCACTACAAGGGCCGTCACATATTTCCGCTGGTCGCCGATGACGGCAAGTTCGTCGATATATTTGTTTTCCGCCAGACGGCTTTCAAGAAGCTGTGGCGCTATGTATTTGCCGTTGGAAGTCTTGAAGAGGTCTTTCACGCGCTCGGTGAGCACGAGGGCGCCAGTCTCGGTGAAATATCCGGCATCGCCGGTGCGAAACCATCCGTCGTCGGTGAAGGCCTTGGCATTGGCGTCCGGATTATTGTAGTAGCCTGACGTCACGGTCGGACCCTTTACGAGAATCTCACCTTCGCTGTCGATCTTTACCTTGACCATCGGAAGCGGTTTGCCTACGGTGCCGATCTCAAAGCCCTTGAGCGGGAATGCCGACACTGTGGCTGTAGTCTCGCTGAGGCCGTAGCCTATGATGACGTTGATGCCGATCGACTGGAAGAATTCCGTGATGCGCGGACTCAGCGGAGCGCCGGCTGTCGGAAACATGTTCGGGTTGGGAATGCCGATGGCATTCTTCACCTTGGAGAAAATTCTCTTGTCCCAGAACCGGTATTCTTTCTCCAGAAACGCCGGCACAGGCTTACCCTCGCGCCTGAAGCCGAGATTGCGGCGATAGCCTACGCGGATGGCACGCCCCACCATCATCTGCTGCATCTTTCCCATCTTCGAGATCTTCTCCTTGACTCCGGCATATACTTTTTCCCAGAACCGGGGCACACAGGTCATGATATTGGGATGCACATGATGTATCGTGTCCTGAATTATTCTCGGATCCTCGTTGATGGCTATTCTAATTCCTTTTGTGAGGCAGAAGAAGCACCATGCCTTTTCCAGGATATGGCTCATGGGCAGGAATGCCATGGAGATGTCCTTGTCTGTGACGTTGGTGAGGAATTTCAGATGAGCCTCCATTGCCGCGTCGTAGTTGGCATGGTTGAGGCAGACCCCTTTCGGCTCCCCGGTGGTGCCGGATGTATATATTAGGGTAGCGATATCGTCCGGCAGTCCACGGTCCGTACGCTGTTCCACGAGTATGCGGGTGTCTTCGTCGGCCTCCGTCCCGAGCCGCATGAAGTCTTCCCAGAAGATTGAGACCGTGTCATCGGGCATCTTCTCCAGACCCTCTTTCTTGAAGATGATGATCTTGTCGATCTGGTCGGGATGGGCCTTCCAGTAGCGGTAGGCGAGAGGATACTGGTGCTGTTCGCCTACGAAGAGGAGGCGCGGCTGTCCGTCGTTGACTATGAAGTCATACTGGCTCTGGCTGCTGCTCGCGTATAGGGGTATGGTGGCGGCTCGGTTGCGGAAACCTGCATATTCCGTGATAAGTATCTGCGGGGTATTGTTGGAGCAGATCGCGATAGTGTCTTTTTCCTTAAGCCCGAGGCGCACGAGCGCGCGGGCGGCAACATCTATCTGCACCCGGAATTCCTCCCAGCTTGTCGGAAGCCATTCTCCGGCTTTGCGCCAGCAATAGCGGTATGCCTCCCTGTCGCCATATTTCTCCGCCTGGCGGCGAATCATTTCTACAAGTTTATTTGCCATATCTGCATGGTGTTAAATAATAGTCCGGCTTTACGTCTATGGGTCGCGGCCGGAAGCGGCATTCACGTGATGCGTCTGCCCTTAAATATTAAAACAATCGAGAGCGATGTTTTGGCCGATAAAGATGATAAAAATAACGATTTGATGCTCCCGCCACCTATCCTGATTTCCGGCGTTTTCATCTTAACTTACAGATCTGGCAGAATCGGGCACATTCTGGCAGAATCGGATACACGTTTTTACCATTAATCCGTACGATTGTCCCTTCCTCACCACTCCGTATTATGTAATTTTGCGGAGAAGAATGAAATTTCCTCCATAAATCAGATTATCATGAAACCACGCTTTTCAAAACGTACGCTTCTCTCAGTCTGCCTCGCGATAGGTGTCTCGACCGTCTGTGCTGCTCCGCCATCGGGTGGAGGACTGTGCCGGTATGTGGA
>JAAVHD010000001.1:7469-15317 GCA_014799915.1 Oscillibacter sp. | reverse complement strand
CCTTGAAGTCCGCGGCGCTGGCGGTAGCCATGAGCGAGAGGCTCATAACGAGGGCCAGCACCAGTGCGAGAATCTTCTTCAGATTTCTCATGGTGGATTTTTCCTCCTTTTAATTTTTCGGAAGNAAAAGTCTTGTTTTTGGCTTAAAAGTTACCGTTTTTTGTAACCAGACGGCCATTATCAAGCCCCTTACTCAAAAGNANNNTCTCTGAAAGCACTGAAAATACAGTNCTTTCAGAGACCTCCNNAAANNTCCTGGTAGCNTTTTTTAATTGATTGGTAGCANTCTTTCNNTTTATGTAAACCATATCNGTTATGACCGTCNTNATTNCAATCGGTAGNAGTAAAAAATGTTTGGTAGCACCTTGGTAGCACTTTCACAAAATATTCATATTCAAGTTCTCCAAAAATCAAAAATATTTTGAAAAAGCGGTAGNATCCTTAAAAGACGCATACGCCAATTANAAATTTCACAATCAAGTTGACATAATGTGATTAANAGGGCTCTACTGCTGTTTTCTACGATTTCACGAAAATATTGACTNAGNCCCATGGGAAATGCACCNNTAAAAATTTCTATGGAATTGTATCTATGCTTTTTGCCGTTTGTGTGGTAGAATAATATGGAAACAAACAAAACAGAAAGAGTGGAGGACGTTCCTATGGCGATCATATCGGAATATTTCTTTCCATCCAGCGAGGGGAAAACCCTGATCCATGTCAATCAGTGGACGCCCGTAGGCCGGGAGATCCTGGGGGTGGTGCAGATTGCCCACGGTGTGGCGGAGTATGGCGCGCGGTACGCGCCTTTTGCCCAGTACCTGTGTGACCACGGCTTTGCCGTCGTGGCCAATGACCACCTGGGCCATGGACAATCTGTGATCGAAAACAGTCCCATGGTATACCTGGGTGAGACCGACGGCTGGTGGCACGTGGTGGACGACATGGAGGAGCTGCGCCGGCGCACCGCGAAGACCTTCCAGGGAAAGCCCTATTTTCTCTTTGGCCACTCCATGGGCTCCTTCCTGTCCCGCACCCATCTCATCCGCTATCCGGGCAGCCTGACCGGCTGTGTCCTCTGCGGCACGGGGCACCAGTCCGCCGCCATCATTGCCGGCGGCAAGCTGGTAGCGGACCACGAGATCAAGCGCCTGGGCAAGAAGGCGTACAGCGTCAAGGCGGATGATCTGGCCTTCGGCGCGTACAACAAGGCCTTTGCGCCAGCCCGTACCCGCTTTGACTGGGTCTCCGCCAGCGAGGCCAACGTGGACGCCTACATTGCCGATCCCCTGTGCGGCGGCGACACCACCCTGGGGCTGTTCCGGGACATGCTGGACGGCCTGTCCTATATCACCAAGCAGTCCAATATCAATAAGATGGACAAATCCCTGCCGGTATTTTTCATCGCCGGCGACCAGGACCCCGTGGGCGACATGGGCAAAGGCGTGCGGAAAGCCTATAGCTGCTTCAAAAAGGCCGGACTTCAGGACGTGGATATCAAGCTCTATCATGGCCTGCGCCACGAGATCCTCAACGAGGCCAGCAGGCAGTACGTCTATAAGGATGTGCTGGACTGGCTGGAGGCGCGGATCTGAGAGAACGCTGTCCTGAGGGACAGCAGCTCCGTGTCCCGATGCCGCCGCAGCAGCGCCCAGGAGAGGACGCAGTCCGCCGCCAGCGTAAGCCACAGGAAAAATACCACCCATGGAGGCATGGTTTCGGCCAGTATTTGCACATACGGCTGCACCAGATACACCGCAGCAGCGGACAGAAATCCCCAGATAAGAGCGAATTGCGGGCAGATTCGGCCTCGAATGTGGCCGCGCATTGCCGTATAGTCCCAGAACTGTACCCCCAGCGCCTTGTCGTAAAAGAAGTGGACCAGATATTCTGTCCCGGTGCAGACCGCGCCGCCCAGGAGCGCCAGCGGAAGGACNCCGATCCCTTCCGGCAGCAGCGCCAGCAGGACGGTCATAGCCAGCCCATAGACCGGGCACAGAGGCAGCAGCAGGAAGCACTTGCGCACCTGCCTGGGGGAGTGGGACAGCCGGGCGTGCAGCTTTTCCAGGCCGTAGCCCGCGAAGCTGTAAAACAGGAAATAGACGAACCATCGGGACATAACAGAGCTCCTTTCCTCGAAAAAAGGGTAAAGATAGCATCCCCGTCCCGACGGGGGAATATTACTTCCAAACTAAAAGTTTGGAAGTAATATATGCCACATTTCGTAGATTTTACATGCCCACATCGAGTGGTCATGTAAAATTCAATTCTGCACAGCCGCTCAATGCGGCTGTTGCAGAATCACGGTTGCCGCCGTTTATGGCGGCGAGCAAAATGGCTCAAATCAAATAATATGATTCCTGCGCTTAAGCGCAGGATCATGTACAGGAGGTGGATCAGATGCCGGACAGCTGGGAGCTGTTGGAGAGGGAGTGTCAGAACTGCCGGGAGTGCGCTCTGTGCCAGACCCGGCAGAACGTTGTTTTCGGCGTAGGGAATCCCCAGGCGGAGATCATGCTGGTAGGGGAGGGCCCCGGCGCCAACGAGGATGAGCAGGGGATCCCCTTTGTGGGCCGCGCGGGGCAGTTTTTGGACGATATGCTCTCCATCATCGGTCTGGACCGCACGATGGTCTACATTGCGAATATCGTCAAGTGCCGCCCGCCTGGAAACCGGGACCCGCTGAACGTGGAGCAGGACGCCTGCATCGGCTACCTGTACCGGCAGATCGCGCTGATCCAGCCCAAGATATTGGTCTGCCTCGGCCGCATCGCGGCTATGCGGTTTATCAGTGAGAAATTCCGCATCACGAAGGAGCACGGGATCTGGAACGATATCAACGGGATGCGGGTGATGGCGATGTACCATCCCTCAGCCCTGCTGCGGGACCCCGGCAAGAGGCCGGAGACGTTCGACGATTTGAAGTCGCTTCAAAGGGAGATAGACAGGATCTGCGAGCATACGGAGCGGAAAAGACCGTGGTAATTTTCCATCGCCGTTGCAGAGACGGCAAAAACAGATGTGTAACGAGGGAGAAAAATTTATGCTTAAGATNGGGTTTGACAACCAGAAATACATTGAGACGCAGTCCGCCCATATCCGGGAGCGGATCGGTCAGTTCGGCGGAAAGCTCTACCTGGAGTTCGGCGGGAAACTCTTTGACGACTACCACGCCTCACGGGTGCTGCCCGGATTTGAGCCGGACAGCAAGATCCGGATGCTCCAGCAGCTGCGTGAGGACGTGGAGATCGTCGTCGCCATCAACGCCGGAGACATCGAGAAGAACAAGGTGCGGGGAGACNTGGGCATCCCCTACGAGGAGGATGTTCTGCGCCTGATCGATGTCTTCCGGGAGATGGAGCTCTGCGTGGGCAGCGTGGTGGTCACCCAGTACAGCGGCCAGCCNGCCGCCGATGCGTTTCTCAAGCGTCTGAACGCCCTGGGCGTCCAGANCTACCGCCANTATCCCATTCCCGGCTATCCCCACAACGTGGACCNGATTGTCAGCGACGANGGNTATGGCCGCAACGAGTACATTGAGACCGCCCGNCCCCTGGTGGTGGTCACCGCNCCCGGNCCCGGCAGCGGCAAGATGGCCACCTGNCTCAGCCAGCTCTANCANGAGAACCGCCGGGGCCGGAAGGCAGGCTACGCCAAATTTGAGACCTTCCCCGTGTGGAATCTGCCGCTGGACCACCCGGTCAACCTGGCCTACGAGGCNGCTACGGCNGATCTCAACGATGTGAATATGATCGACCCCTTCCACCTTGCCGCCTACGGGGTCACNACGGTNAACTACAACCGGGATGTGGAGGTCTTCCCCGTCCTGCGGACCATCTTTGAATCNATCCTGGGCCAGTGNCCCTACCAGTCNCCCACGGACATGGGCGTCAACATGGTGGGCANCTGCATNGTNGACGACGAGGTCTGCCGNCAGGCGTCCCACATGGAGATCCTGCGCCGCTACTACACGGCNCTCACCGGCAAGCTGCGGGGCACNGTGGATAANGACGTGGTGTACAAGCTGGAGCTCCTCATGAAGCGCTCCGGCGTCACNCCNGCCATTTTNCCCGCCGTGGCCGCGTCCCTGGCCAGGGAGGAGGAGACCGGCGCGCCCGCCGGGGCTATGGTNCTGCCGGACGGNCGGGTCATCACCGGCAAGACCAGCGACCAGATNGGCGCCTCCGCCGCNCTGCTGCTNAANGCGCTGAAGGCTCTGGGCGGCATCGACCAGGAGCTGGACCTCATCTCCACCCAGGTGCTGGAGCCCATCTGCCGTCTGAANACCGGGAGCCTGGGCAACAAGAANCCCCGNCTCCACAGNGACGAGGTCCTGATCGCCCTNTGCGTCAGCGCCCTGACCAATCCCATTGCNGNCCTGGCNCAGAAGCAGCTGCCGAAGCTGNNGGGCTGCGGGGCGCACTTTACCGTGGTGCTCAGCGANGTGGACGANAACCTCTATAANCGTCTGGGGATGCACGTCAGCTATGAGGCGAAATATGAGCGGCAGAGGCTATACTATAAGTAATAAANGNAGANAATTATGACGAGGGTATACTTTGTCCGTCACGCCCAGTCTGATTGGCGCAGCGGTTCCGACCGGGAGCGGGGACTGACCGCCGAGGCNNTGGAGGACCGGAGGGTAGTTCTGGACTTCCTGCGGGACAAACAGNTAGACGNNTTCTATTGCAGTCCCTACCGGCGCAGNCTGGATACCATCCGGGAGGCGGCGGAGTTTTACGGTATGCCNNTTCANACNGACGAACGTCTCCGTGAGCGGGAAGCCGCCCCCGGCGGCAACAACCGGGAGCTGTTCCGCANGCGCTGGNCAGACTTTGANTGGTANGAGCCCGGCGGAGAATCCCTGCGCTCCGTGCAGGAGNGNAANATAGCNGCCNTGACGGANATCCTGGANCAGAACCGGGATAANACCNTCGTNATCGGCACCCACGGCACCGCCCTCAGCACCATNTTGNATTACTATGATCCCAGCTATAACTGCGATTCTTTCCTGCGCATCATTGACTGGATGCCCTATGTGGTGGAGCTGGACTTTGACGGGACACGGTTCCTCTCCAAAACAGAGCATGTCCACGTCGAAAAGATTTTCAAGCAATAGGAGACAGTATGAAGGTTTTAGTTGTTGTTGACATGCAGAACGACTTTATTGANGGCGCTCTNGGCACGCCCGAGGCCCANAAGATNGTTCCTGCCGTAGTGGAAAAGATCAAGGGCTGGACGGGGGAGNTCTACGCCACCATGGACACCCACCAGCCGGACTACCTGACNACGCAGGAGGGCCGNAACCTCCCGGTAGCCCACTGTATCGAGGGGNCTNCNGGCTGGGAGATCGCCCCGGCCATCCGGGAGGCTTTGACCANCGNNACCTGCCTGACGAAGCCCACCTTCGGAAGCCGCTCCCTGGCCGAGACGCTGGTGATCGTCAATCAGAANCANCCCATTGAGGANATNNNACTGATCGGCCTGTGTACCGATATCTGCGTCATNTCCAACGCCATGGTGCTCAAGGCGTTCCTGCCGGAGGNGCCCATCACGGTGGATGCCTCCTGCTGCGCCGGGGTGACNCCGGAGAGCCACCGGAATGCCCTGANCGCCATGAAGATGTGCCAGATTGGCATTTATAACGAGTAAAAGGAAAATATACCAAATGGAAACCATCATTCAAATTCTGGCCCGNGAGCTGAACCAGACGGAGCGGCACATAGAGAATGTCATCAACCTNCTGGACGAAGGCAACACCATNCCCTTCATTGCCCGCTACCGNAAGGAGCTCCANGGNGCCATGGACGACACCACNCTGCGNNCACTGGAGGACCGCCTGCAATATCTGCGGAANCTGGAGAAGCGCCGGGAGGAGGTCAANGGGGCCATCGAGGGCCAGGGNAAGCTGACNGANGAGCTNTCCGCAGCCATCGACAANGCCGCGACCCTGGCCGAGGTAGAGGACCTCTACCGCCCCTATAAGCAGAAGCGCCGCACCCGCGCCACCNTNGCCCGGGAGAAGGGTCTGGAGCCNCTGGCGGCGCTGCTCTATGCCCAGAAGCCNGACTGNCCCGATCCTCTGGAGGCCGCCGCCGGNTACATCGACCCCGAGAAGGGNGTGGAGACGGCGGAGGANGCNCTNCAGGGGGCCAGCGACATCATTGCNGAGGANATCTCCGATGACGCCGCNGTCCGCAANTCCCTGCGNGCNTTNATGCTNTNNCGNAGNGAGCTGGTGACCACCGCCGCCACCGAGGAGGACAGCGTCTACCGCCTGTACTACGACTTNCACCAGAACGTCAGCCGCATCCAGGGCCATCAGGTCCTCGCCATCAACCGGGGNGAGCGGGAGGAGTTCCTGAAGGTCAGNGTAGCGACGGACCGGGATGAGGCNNTGGTCCTTCTGCGCCGAAGGGTNGTCCANCCCNNCACAANNGCNTCGGNNTTCATCAAANCGGNNGCNGAGGACGCCTATGACCGTCTTCTNTANCCCTCTNTGGAGCGGGAGATCCGAAANNCCCTCACCGACACNGCCAGCGAGGGGGCCATCCATAACTTTGCGCTGAACCTCCGCCCCCTGCTGATGCAGCCGCCGGTGAAAGGCCATGTGACCATGGGNCTGGACCCCGGCTACCGCATGGGGTGCAAGGTNGCNGTGGTGGACGGCACNGGAAAAGTGCTGGATACNACGGTGGTCTACCCCACCCACGGNGANCGGCAGAAAGCCGCCTGCATCGCCGAGCTNGCGAAGCTGATNCGCCGCCANGGCGTCACCCATATNGCCATCGGCAACGGAACCGCCTCCCGCGAGACGGAGCAGNTGACGGTGGANCTTCTGCANGAGATAGGCGGCGGGGTCAGCTACATGGTGGTCAANGAGGCCGGGGCCTCGGTGTACTCCGCTTCCAAGCTGGCNGCGGAGGAGTTCCCGGAGTACGATGTAAACCTCCGCTCGGCGGTTTCCATCGCCCGCCGNNTGCAGGACCCCCTGGCNGAGCTGGTGAAGATCGATCCCAAGGCCATTGGNGTGGGCCAGTACCAGCACGACATGCCCCAGAAGCGNCTGGACGAGGCTCTGGGCGGCGTGGTGGAGGACTGTGTCAACTCCGTGGGCGTGGATATCAATACCGCGTCTCCGTCCCTNTTGCAGCGAGTGTCCGGTCTGAACGCCACAACGGCGAAAAATGTNGTCAAATACCGNGAGGANAANGGCGCGTTCACCTCCCGTAAGCAGATATTGAAGGTCCCNAAGCTGGGNCCGAAAGCCTTTGAGCAGTGCGCCGGTTTCCTCCGGGTGCCGGAGAGCAAGACGGCGCTGGACAACACCGCCGTNCATCCGGAGAGCTACGCCGCGGCGGAGAAGCTGCTGGNCCTCACNGGCCACACGCTGGCCGACGTGTCCGCCGGAAAGCTGGGTGATCTGGACAGCCAGATCAAGTCCGCCGGAGCGGAANATCTGGCGGAGCAGTGCGGCATCGGCGTACCGACCNTGCTGGATGTNGCCAAGGAGCTGCAAAAACCGGGCCGNGATCCCCGCGACGANCTGCCGCCCCCCATTCTCCGCACGGANATTATGGANATCAAGGACCTCCAGCCGGGAATGATCCTCACCGGCACAGTCCGCAACGTNATCGACTTCGGCGTGTTTGTGGANNTCGGCGTCCATCAGGACGGGCTGGTGCATATCTCGCAGATTTCAAAGGGNAAGTTTTTGAAGCATCCCTCGGAGGTCGTATCTGTNGGGGATATCGTGAAGGTCAANGTGCTNGAAGTNGANGTAAAAAAGAAGCGCATTGCNCTGTCCATGAAGCAGGCGGTCTGANGANNAAAAGNGCNGNNGNGAGA
>JAAVHD010000001.1:0-7464 GCA_014799915.1 Oscillibacter sp. | reverse complement strand
TTCCTCTCCCGGCTGCTCTTTANNGNGAATCAATCTTTACCGCTTTGATTTTNGTATCTTCCGATGGNCAGACCGTAACAATATACCCNTCCAGNAGTCCCTCCNCNCACCGGCACATGGGGTCCGGNTCCATAGGCCGCAGCANCGNGCCCACNCCCANTCCCTGNCGNTTGATGGTTGCCTCTTTGGCCGTCCACAGCCGGAAGAACGCNTCNTCCTCCATGCCGTTTGCCAGACGCTTTGGCGCNGGCCGAAGTTTCTCTATATCGACACCCACTGGNTTGTCATGAACTGCGCAGACNGCNGCCCCGTGACTGTGGCTGAGGTTGAAGCAGATGCCCGGCCAGTCCGGAAAGAAGGGCTTTCCGCCGGTCTCCCGCGCGATCTCAGGCANTGCNTNCANNCCNAANACCTGCNCCACNGCNAGCGCCAGCAGACGGTAGGCCAGATCATGNTCCGAGCCCTCCGGGCCAAGAGCNGCNTAGATNATAAGCTCCATTGNTTNCCCTTCCGATNATCATGATAGCGTTTGACACGGTTCGACAAATATGNTAAACTATTTNCAGCCCCCGGAATGGGACGGGGCGCTGCATANTCTGGTNNGCGGTCGGCTACANNCTCCGAAAGGAGGTGTATTAAATGCCTGTGANANTTACGTTCCATGTATACGGATTTACCGTAACNGTACGTATTAAACGGGACAACCGCCACCCNGCNCGGTGACGGTTGTCGGTTTTACTGANAACTTNNAGATTTNNNCNCCGGGCTGACCGCTTCATCGCAGNGCCCTATTTCTATNTTTATTATANNCTNCCNGACNNGNTTTGTCAAGTCCGGGAAATTTTTGTACANTNNNCCGTTGCACAAAAACCAGCAACTTTCCGCCGGTACACACCTAGTGTGTACCGGTTTTTTACCGACAACATGAAATGTAAAGGAGAATCTTGTATGAACTACACAGAAAACTATCACCTCCCTCAATGGGACGAGACAGACCGGATCCTGCGGAGGGACTTCAACAATGCAATGGCCAATCTGGAGAACGGACTGACTGATAACCGAAATACGNCGGCAGAACGGGAGGACGCATTGGAGCGCCTGACCTANGACCGGTTCTGCCGGATGGCGTACAATCAGTTCCNGGCCGCAATCGCTATGGGACAAATCCCGGANCGGCTGNATATGTTCTATCAGGANACAAGCCAATCGGCTGAAGGTCTGACCGGGATGGTNAAGCTCAACGACCACTATGTCATCTGCAATGGACAGGGATTCAGTGCAACAGATATGCACAGAATGCTCAAAGAAGTCGCGCCCATGACCATGGGGGAGGACGGTCCGCAGCCGNTGCGCATCGAATTTGTTCCCACGGCGGTGGGATTGGTCTCACGCCTCGTATTCTTTTTNTCCATCACGGAGGGNAACGTCTCTGAGCTGCAGTTCCGGCTGGAATACAATGATCTGACCAGCGGCAAGATCGCCTGGAGCAAGGATATCACGATGCCTCTGTCCAGCAAGGGGGCGGTCCTGGATTTAAGAGATATTGTATACGTCCATATCAACCACAAATATGAGATCACACTCACCCCTCTGCAAAACACAGTCACGGCTACCGGCACCCTGTACAAAGAAATTACGCCTATCGCCGGCAGCCTGGTGACGGGGCCGGATGCAACGGCCGTCCACACCTTCGCCAACCCCATGGAGAACAGCGGCGCTCTGGTCGCGGTGAACTGTGATCGCTACGGCGACAGCGAGGACCCGGTTTTGCTGTGGAACGGGGAGGAGGTCCCGCTCTGGCGGGTTCGGACGCAGTCCGGCGGGGATGACGGGCAGGTCCGGGAGCTTCTCTTCCGCAGAGAAAAACCAGTGACGTCGGGAGACACCGCCATGCTGAAAATGCACTGCGGCGAGGGCGGTGGAGAGGTCCATCTGTACGACTGGGGAGCGGTACTGCTATAAAAAAGAGCCCGGCGGTAAGCCGGGCTCTCCTTTATGCACAGATTGCTATTTGACAAGTTGTGGGATATCGTGTAGAATAAAACCGTCCTTCGGGATAGGTACCGTGCATACATAGAAAAATCTGTACGGCATCCTGCGGGCGTGCCGTGAAAAGGGCGGGTTAGCTCACTCCCTGTAGAGGGGAGGTGAGAACACCATGGACAAGGAACGCATTCAGCGGATCGTAATCCACATTATTGTGTGGATTATCGTAATAATCTGCGCGTTTTACTTTGCGCCAACAGCGTGTTGACCGCCCGGCTNGCACCCGGACGGTCAACGGTTGGTTTTTAATCATCCTGTTTAACCTTCGGAGCTAACTGCCTAGCGGCGCGCCCCAAATCTGATTTCAGTATACCCCGGCGGGATTGATTTGTCAAGTCCCGCCGGGGTATTTTGCAGGGCGATCAATTTTGTCCAACATACACCGTATTTTGTAGGGCGGGACGACCCCGGCCCGCCGTCTAAAGGACTGATCCGATGGGCTGGAAGAACGGCGCGCCNTACACATCTAAAATTGATTTCCCTGGGGTATTTTGCTCGGGAAGGGACCCCCCAAGGGCCAAAGCCCTTGGGGGGTCTGGATTTCTGTGCTATTTGGTTTCTTAGATCATCTCTTAGTTCACCGTAAACGCGACATTCGCGGTGATGTTGGAGATAGTCCAGACAGTGCCATCCGTATTGGCCTGCCAGGTGAAGTCAGTACCCAACGTACCAGTAGTCGCGGTCAGATTGATCGCCTTACCAAAGCTGCTGATGGTAAAGGTACCGCCATTGACCACACTAAAGGAGGCCGGGCTGGTGACGGCGGGGTACGTCACCCCGGCGGGATCAGTGTAGGCAACTTCCCAGCTCAGGGTCGTTCCGGCTGTGATGCCCACAGTCCGGTTGGAGCTAACAGCAGCAGCAGGAGCGATCACGATCGCGCCAGTCAAAGATGCAGCAGCGATCTCAAACTTACCAACGGTGGTGGTGGTAGTAGCTGCTGTAGATCCGCCGCCGCCAGCAGTGTAGTTAGCGGCAATGATCTCCATCTGAGGCAAACTGGTGTTTGCGATGAACGTGAGCTTCTGGGAAGCGTCAACGTAGACCGGGGTAGTATCGTCGAGCACAGTGCCATCCTCAAGCGTGACGGTGGTCGTAGTAGCCATGGTGCCATCCACAGTTACGGCGACATAGTCATGTCCGACAATGGACAAAGCTTCGGTGGTAGCATCGACCGTCGGCTGAGCAACAGTAAAGCTCCAGGTAGTGCCGCTATTGGGCTGAGCAATCGCTTCATTGGTCTTGTTGCCGAACGCATAGGTGTAGGTGTAAGCAGCAGTGCTCGTAGGTGCCGTAGCGCCGGTGAACTCAACCGTCACGGTAGCGCCGGGAACATAGCTCCACTTGAACGTACCTGCAGGGCTCTCNGTCACACTTGCGGCAGAACCGTTAACCTTAACAACGGGGGTTGCATAAGTCGCAGTAGCGCCGCCATCAGTGCTCGCGGTACCGGTAATCACAAGACCAACAGTGTTTGCGGTATAGGTTACCTCGAATGTAACATCCTCGTTAACATCCTCGATGACAGCAACAGAGTTAGCCGGAGTGGCTGTGGCAGTGCTGGTACCGGGAGTAGCGGCCGCCGCAGCGATAGTCCAGGTATAGCCTTCGATGTCAAGGCTGCCGGTGGTTACCGGGCTGCTGCCAGCATTATAGGACTTGATGCCAGCGGGAGCGGTCACGCCAGCGGGCAGGGGATTAAGGGGATCAACAACCACATCCACGGTGTAGGGAGTGGGATTGGGATCCATCTCGGCCATGATGCTGNNATANAGGCCATACAGGCTGTCCANCCACAGAGGAGCACTGTACACCAGGTTGCCGCTGTCATACTTGGTGCTCTGCGTCACGTCCACGATGAAGGCCAGCTTGCCGGTGTTCTTCTCGTAGACCCAGATGATCTCGTCGTCGACCTTGACGTCGCTCCACTTCTCGACAACGTTCAGCTCAAGCTCCTCGGCGTAGATGACCTGGTTGTTGTAGAGCTGGGAAATGCGGTAGATGGGCACATCCTTGCCGGTGTAGCCGACCCAGATGGCGTTGTCTCTGCCGCTGCCAGTGGTCTTGGTGGTGACATCCATGTAGCCGCTGGACTGCAGGCCCTCGATGCGCTCGACCTTACCGGCNTAGACGCCGTGCTTGGCATAGTCGCTCATGAACTTGATGGCCTTGGCGGCAGTGATCTCGCCGTCCTTGGTGGCATTGGTCTTGTAGAGCTCATAGAAGCCGTAGCCGGTGTTGGCCAGGGTGCTCACATTGGCCCAGGGGAGGTTGCCCCAGTTCACGGGAGCGCCGGTCTGGTCGTTGGTGGTGCCGGGCACCACGTCGATCTTGGCCAGCAGGGCGGAATCGGGCTGATAGGTGCGCCACTGGTTGTTCAGGCTGTTGACGTAACGGGTGGAACCGTCAGTCTCCCAGGGGTTGTAGTACATCAGGGAGATGCTGTCATAGCTCTCCTCGAGCTCATCAACCTCGATGACGATGACGTCGGCAACCCAGTAATCCTTATCGGCAACATCCTTGGCGGTGTTGTTGGCGACAGCGTAGGTAGCGCGGACCTTGGCGGCATCGATCGTGGGCAGGCCGGCGAAGCCCTTCACGTACAGAATGTCGTCAGGCAGGACGATGTAGAACTCGGTGTCCACAGTGGCGTCAACCCACTTGTTGGAAACGGACTTGTAGATGCTCTGATTGCGGTTATCAGCCGTGAAGTGCAGGGTATTGGCAGTCACGTCCTGCGGGACCAGCTGGACATAGTCGGTCTTGTAGACGGGAGCCAGAGCGCCGGCGGCCAGAGCGGCAGCGACCGTGGAATAGGCGGTGAGGCCTTCGGTGCTCCAGTTGACGCTGCTGAACTTGCCCTCGTATGCGGCGTATGTTGCACCGTTGCGGGTATCGGCGGCAGAGCTCAGAGCGGCGGTGTTGTAGTAGATCTGATAGCCCTGCGTATCCTTGAGCAGCTGGGAAGCGGAGCTCAGGCTGATAGTGTTGTTCTCGCCGGTAACGTAGGCGGCGACGTTGGTGAAGCTGAAGCTCTTCTCGTCAGTGATGTTGGTACCGGCCTTATCGATACNGTACATGAACACGCCATAGCTGGCGGGATCAGAGGTGGTACCAGCGGCATTGGCTACATTGCGCTTCCAGTCGGGGTCAGCAGCCAGGGTGTTGGTCGCCTCACCNNCATTGTAGGTGTAGCCGCTCATCGTGTAGGTACTACCGACGGNCAGGTGGGCAACGGCGGGCTGCAGGTAGTTCGCGGCCGCATAGNTGCCCAGGAAGCTGCCGNTGGTCCAGGGATAGGTANNNCCGGTGGTCTTCTTGCTGAAGAAGATGTTGNCGGTNCCGCCGTNGACAGTGTAGTTCTCAATGGCAGCCTCGCCAATCTTCACTTCNGCNNTGGCNANGGTGNTCTGGATGTAGTTGCCATTGAACTGAGTGCCGGGATACATCTCAGCAATCAGGGCGTACTTGCTGCCCTGCGTCTTGTAAGCGCGGACGAAACCGAACAGATCCATGTACATGACGTACTCGGCCTTCTCGTTCATGTTCAGGATGACCTCGTCCATGGTGGTCTCGTTCCAGATGCCGGACTGGCCGTAGGGATCGCCGTTGGCGGTGGTGACAGTGATTTCCTTGAAGTTCTTGGTCTGGATGACGGCGGAATCACTCTNAGCCATACGGACGTGCAGCTGACCGTCGATCAGGGAGTAGACGACCACGTCGCCCACCTTCAGATCCTCAGGAGCGACCAGGGTGTTCTTCTCAGCGCTGTAATCGCACAGGCGGTCNCTGCGGAGCAGGGGAGCGTCCTTGTAGGTGCCGACGACCTCGTCCATGNNGTACTCGATCTTCAGGACGTAATCGGCCACGCCGTTACCNTCGTTGTCNATGACGCGCAGGCTCTCGCCGTTACCGGCGTTCAGGNTCTGGTAGTCCATCTGGAAGACCAGGTAGTCCTCGCAGAACTTATCCCAGTCGATCTTATCGGAGACATCCTCCAGAGAGCTGGTGCCCACGTAGACTTCGCCATCCACATAGTACATGACGTCGTCGGCGGGGTTCACAGCATACCGGTCAGCAGTATAGAAGATATGCTGCATGATGTCGATATCCAGATACTCAACATCAGCGTTGGGGCTGATGGTGCGGGTGTACTTGATGGGCTCGGCGGCGCTGCCCTCACGTGTAGCAACATTGGCAGTTACGCAAACGTTCAGCCAGTTAATGACCCATTCGGGAACTTCGCGTACCCAAGTATCGCCCTCAAAATGGCCGGCATCAATGGTATAGCGGATGAGGATCTTGTGGGTGGCGCTGTTGCCCCAATCCTTAACATAGTCCTTGTAGAACTCGGTGGTGGTCGTGTTGATGCTCAGACTCTCGCTGGCGGCCAGGGCGTCGAGGCTGTCAAACGCCTGGTCGGAGTAGCCGGTACCGACAGCCTTGCCCTCGTTGAAGGCGACGGTGTTGCCGGTGGCGTCAATGGTCAGGACGTCCTTGGTGCCGCCCAGGCCAGCGATGTAGGCGGTGTGGGTCAGGCCCACAGCGTCCAGGTCGGTGGCAGTATTCAGGGTGTACTTGCTGCCCTTCTCAACGGTGGCGCCGGTTTCCTGGACGCCGGTGATCAGGATGCGGGTAGTGTCGGGNTTCATGACNGAATCAGTGTCCAGGGAGGCCCACTGGTTAGCCAGGACGACGCCCTTGACCTCCTCCAGGCCAAACTTCAGCTGGCCCAGGGTTCTGCCGGTGCCAGTGTAGCCGTAGAGCGGGGTGTACTCGACCATCTCGGTCACCAGAGCGCGGAACAGAATCTCGGCAACCAGCTCACGGGGAGCGTTGGAGCCCAGCTGGGCCTCCAGCACGTTGTCGATCAGGCCNATCTGCTTAGCCTGGGCAGCGGTCTGGTACTCCCAGCCCTTGCCCTCGAACTCGCCNTTCTTGCCGTAACCCATAGCGCGCAGGATCATGGCCAGGGTAGCGTAACCGGAGATCTTCCCNTTGGGGTTGAACTTGGTGGCGCTTTCGCCCTTGATGATCTGNGCNTTATGGCAGTAGTTGACATAGCCGCGGGCCCACTGAGCCTGGTTNAGGTCAGCGAAGCTGGTGGTCATGTCGGTGTAGATGTCCTTCTGCTTATCCTCGGCATCGCCGGTGGCGATACGATAGATAATCGCAGCGACCTCTGCACGGGTGATGTCACCCTGGGGACGGAAGGTGTTGTCTTCGGCATAGCCCTTGAAGACCTTCAGACCTCCCAGGACTTCGATGGCGGTTCTGTAATCGGGGTTGATGTCAGAATCATCCTTGAAGTCCGCGGCGCTGGCGGTAGCCATGAGCGAGAGGCTCATAACGAGGGCCAGCACCAGTGCGAGAATCTTCTTCAGATTTCTCATGGTGGATTTTTCCTCCTTTTAATTT